>JBCBOT010000074.1:0-28990 GCA_039821165.1 Planctomycetota bacterium
TAACGGCGATGTAAGTCTGAATGACACTGACGCCGATGGTGACACGGTTACATTCACTCAAAACACCAGTCCATCCAACGGTAACGTTGTCTTCAACAGCGATGCCATTGTTGATCGGACCAAGGTCAAATCGCTGTGTCAGTTGCTCCGCGTCGACGTCAAAGTAGGTCCCAAGCACCGTGAATTCGCCATCATTTGCGGAACCATTCCAACGGTCCGCAAAGAAGGTGAGGTCACCGTCCAGGTAGCCTTGAGAAATCCCATCCATACGACCACTCGCCCCGGCCAGACTGGTGATCGTGTCCGAATCGAAATCAACCGACGCGATTAGACGGTCGTTTAGACGCGGCGTGAACGGGAACCAGCTTCGGTTGTTGTTGTAAAACCATTCGCCATCGACGACCCGGACTGCGATCAAGTGATCACTGTTGAATCTCATCACGGGATTGTCTCGGAACCTGGTGTGGACACTTTCATCGCTGAACAGGATGAAACCCGTGCCGGTAGCATCATCAGAGACTGCGATGCCACGGTTGACGAGGCCCAACGCAACACGGACGGAAGGTCGAGCGGTGGGCACCGCTTCGAAGAACGTTCCCTCGATCATGAACTCGCCATCATTTGCTTTGCCGCCCCACCGGTCCGCGGCAAACGACAGATCGCCAAACAGGAATCCTTGCTCGATTCCGTTGATGTGTCCTGCTCCGCCACGAAGGCTCTCAACAGTGTCCGCGTCGAAATCGACAGCCGCTAACAGTCGGTCGCTACTGACCGGTCGAAATTCGACCCACGTGGCGTTGTTGTTGAACGACCACACGCCGTCTAGGAAACGGACCGCCAAGAGATGATCACTGTTGGCGACCGGAATCCCAGATCTTGGGAATCGAGCGAAAACGTTTTGCCCGCTGAACATGAGGAATCCACGACCGGTCGCATCGTCATCGACGGCGATTCCAGAGCCGATGCGTCCGAGTTCATAGCGTTTCAGTTGTGGCATGTCGGTCCGCGCGAGCTGAACGGACAAGCCGAGGGCCCCCGTCGACGCATCCAGGTCAGAGACACTCCCGTCTCTAAGATCGATCGTGGTGCGAGTGTCGCCCACCACCACGCGCTCATCCGAGGTCTGTCCCAACTGACGGAAAAACACTTCACCGCTTCGGTCATCCACCGAAAAGATCGCGTTGATCGATGGTCGTGCTCCGTAGAAAAGCTGGACTTCCGCGCGGCCCGAGGACGCAAGCCCACTGACATTGAACGAGACCCGGTCATGCGGGAACACAGCCTCGACACCGCTTGCGTTCAACGCAGGGCTTACCATCGCATCGGACAACAGAGTGCCCAACGGCGACACCAGGGTCATCGGGCCGTCGCTCGTTTGGACGGAAAGAACGTTTCCTTGGAGCCAGTCCGAAACACCATCCGAATTACCGTCGAGACCAGCAGGTGAATTCTGCTCGTCAAAATTGCTCACGCCGTCACCATCGCTGTCCGGTCGTCCGCCGAGGTCTGCGACATTTCGCTCCATCGCCACATCCATGTCGACGAGTACCTCTCGCGGAGTTGTGGTTTCCCACCCGGATTCAAAGTCGGCCACCACACGATAGACACCGAGTGCGAGTCCATTGAAACGGTAGCTGCCGTCCGTTGACACGATGGTTTGATCGAAATCTCCATCGTCGTCCATATCAAGATGAATGGTTGCGCCCGCTACGGTTGTTTCATTTCCATCGCGTAGCCCATTGCCGTTGGTGTCCTCGAAGATCATCCCCCCGATCGATCCCGATTCGAGCACGTCGATCGTCAAAGGCACGATGGTCGACGCTCCCGATTTGGTCACTTCAACGCGATATTCATATCGAAGTGGTCCCTGGGCTGTCGTTGGCGTCCAGCGAATCACGCCTTCCGAATCGATGCTCAGTCCGTCGGATGTCGCGTCATCCAAGAGTTCATATTCGACCTCTCCCGGCGCGAACGCGCCATCAACGTCGATCGCTTCGACAGCGAACGTCCATGGTTCCGACTCGCGAATCATCTGTGCCGGAATCGATCGGACGCTCGGAGGATCAACGACGTTCGAAATGACAAGCGGAAAAGACTCGGTGGTTGAAAGGCCTTGCCCATCAGTGACCTCAACCGAAACGTTGTAGGTGCCCGGATCGGAATAGGCATGCCTGACGGTGTTGCCGAAAACGTTCGGCGAACCGTCCCCAAAGTCCCAACGCGGCACACTGGTTCCGTCTTGATCTGTCGCTGTGGCCCCGAAGTCGAGTAAGGAGTCTTCAAACGCAGTCGCTCCGTCATCGGTCGGCAGAATTGCCGAAATGATCGGGGCATCATTCCCAATCGTCAGCGAAGTCGTTGCCACAACAGTGGTCCCATCATCGTCGGTCTGGGTAAACGTGACGACGAACGTGCCCTCATTTTCGTAGACATGGTCAATGATCGCGACGCCTTCGCGTCCCAAAGTGCCGTCGGACAGCATGATGTTTTCACCGATCGATTCGATGGTTCCGTCACCCCAATCAATCACGGAATCAAATACGAAAGCGTCGGCTTGGAAAGACGCGTCGAAGGTCTTCACCTGAACGGAAGTTGGTACACCTTTTACGGGCGCGAAGTCGAGCGGGTCCACGATTGCGGCCAGTCCTGCTTCTTCGACGGTGACTTCAAACGAGTCGAATGATGATCCGTCCGCCCCTTCAACGGTGATTCCGACGGTGTATTGACCGGGTGTGCCATAGAGGTGGTCGAAATCGAGAGGGCGAGCGCTTTGAACAAACGGTGTCGGATCACTTCCGTCCCCGTAATCGATGGTGATCGTCAACAAGTCGTCGCCCGCGTCATCGATCACCAGCCTTCGATCGACGAATGGACCTTCAACGACAACGATGTCCGGTCCCGCGTTCACGATCGGGGCGACATCCAACACGCTGACGGTTCGTCGCGTCCGATAGACCACCCCGCCTTGGTCTTCGGCTTGAAGCGTGACAGTGACGATGCCACCCTGTTCGAGATCGAGCCCCGCCGTGACGCTTGTCTCATCCTCAACCGTCACCGGTCCCGTTGCGGACCAGAGAATGTTGGCCAGTTCAGTGCCCGTCGGAGAGAAGAGCATCGGTGTCAGGTAGTCGCCCTCGTTCGCCGTTGAAGGCAAGTCGAAAGTGATTGCGTGATTGGCTTTGATATCAGCCTCAAGAACGCGAGGCAGACCGTCGAACGGCACGTTGATCGCCGTCGGCGTCGTGAGCCAATCTTCCTGCGGGACAGTCGACAGTTTTTCGGGGGTCGTTGTCTCTGAGAAAACGTGGAATTTGCCGTCGAGATCACTGACCTGCGAAACGTCGGTTCCGATGTCGAGCTGACCGTCCCCCAGTTCATCCAAAAAGACGGTCGTCGCGGGGATCCCGAGATCACTGACGCCCTCAAACACTCGGCCTTCGACGATCGAACCACCGAATCCGACTTCGATCACGGTCGTCGTGCTGCGGCCGAAGGTGCCTCTCGCCGTGAGTAGCAACTGCGAAGCTCCAGCGGTTTGTGTGAGCTGACGCACGTTGTATGCCGCCGGCGAACCAAACGCGATCAAATTCTCATCGCGGGTATTGTCCCTGATTGAAAGAGACTGACCGTTGGCTACCGAGAGGTTGGAGCTGAGATCGAGGACGAGCCTTTCACCAAGACTGCCCACGACCGCACTCGGCGGACTCAACCACGTCGGTCGGGCTCTCTCCGGAAGCCGCAGCGTGACATCCACCTGCTCCTCGATCGAAGCCGCAATCACTTGATGAAAGCCTTCGTTGACGAAGTTGTCCGTCAAAACGAGTTGAAGCGGACCGCTGACTGTCGGCTCGACCGGGCGAATCAGCACGGCATCGGCAATGAGAAGCCCTTCATCTGAGGAGGCAGAGAGGTCGATGTCCAACGCACCGGCAGTGGTGAGGTCGATCGTCCCGATCGTTTGGAATGGAATTCCGTTGAAGACGTGACCAACTGGAATGGCGCGTTGATTGACAGTGGTGGCAAACCGGTCTCTCGACTCATAGCGAACGCTGGCCGCATTGGCTTCACTCGCTCGCCATGTCGCCAAGACTTCATACTGACCGGGTGACACGAACGGGAACTGGTATGTCGCTTTCGCGTCCGTCGACGCCTCAGCGTAGTGATAGATGTCACCCACAACGGGCACCGATGATACACTTGCCCGCCATTCTTCCGAGAACACCACTTTCGCTGACCCGACCTCTTCGTTGTCATCACCCAAATACGTTTTGAAGAGTCCACCGGGAGATTCGATATCCGCGCTGTCAAACGACGCGTATTGAAGTTCTTCAAGCGTCTCCAGGTAGTCGATGTTGTCGAGGGAGCCTTCTTCGCCTCCGTTGAAATTCAGGCTCAAGGCTTGCAATGCCGTCAGTTGCGGAAGGCCGCCCACAAAGTCGATGTTGTTGCGATCGAGGTTGAGGAACTGAAGATTGGCGAGTCCGCCCGTGTCCGTGGGCGACAGTGGTTCAAGATCGAACGGGGTCAGGCCGTTGTCAGAAAGATCCAGTGAAACCAATCCCGCCAATGCTTCGAGACCCGCGAGATTGAAAATCCCAAGCGACGAGAGATCGAGGGACACAATGCCACCGAGTTCGCTGGCTCGAATGGTACGAGCGAATTGCTCGCCCCCGTCAGGCGACGAAACGATGGCAACATCAATCGCATCTCCGATTGCGCGGGCAAGTTGACCGTCAGCGATTTCGATTACTCCACGCGGGGCGTCTTCCGACAAATCGGGATCGATGACAACCAATGGGTCATCGAAGAGTCGTTCGCCGAGAAGGTCATCGCCGACAGGTTCACGCAAACGTTCTTCGGTCTCCCGATCTCTCGTTTCGAAGAATTCCGCTGTGAATGAATCCGAACCGCTCTCACCCGCAAGTGCATCTTTGCCGGGACCGCCGAGCAGGATGTCGTCACCACCACCGCCCTGGACCAAATCATTGTCGGTCGGCGGATCAAACGCTCCGAGTCCCGGTGCGTCGAATGTGAGTTCAAAGTCCACCGATCCCTCTTGACTGGCCGGATCGGCACTCATCACTTGCAAATAGTACGTGCCCGCATCGAGGTTGCGTAAATCGAACCCAGGCGAGTCCGCTTGCAGTACGCGTCCCTCCTCATCGAAGAGTGTTGCAATGGCACCCGGTTGCTGACGAAGAAGCAAGCCTGTCGGTTCATCGAGGGATCGATCGGGAGCCGCGACCGTCACCAATGCACTCGGATGATCCGTGGTGATTCGAGCGGTCAAATATCGTTCGCCTCGACGCAACAACTCTCGTAAGCCCTCGATGCCATCGGTGACCGGGGCCAAGTCCAACTCGATCCGCTGGGGGTTTTTACCGAGATTAATGGTCCCGAGCGTGAACAGTGCGCGAGCGTTGGACCAGTCATCCTCGGGATCTCGGAAGAAGCCGTCTCCATCGCTCGGGAGTAAGTCGATCGTGATGTTGGTGTCATCCTGGTCCGAGCGGGCGAGCAGATTCAGTTCCGCACCAAGCAAACGGTCGGGGTTCACGAGTGCAGACATCAGTTTGCCAAAGTCGAACTCGATCAGTCCGATGTTGCTTTTGCTTCCGCCGACATCAATCGGAGCGAAGGGGTATTGCGCATCACCGCCAGGTTCGAGCGACGCGGCCAGTCCCTCCACGGGAACAATCGGTTGAATCCCGAGTCCGGGACCAACGCGCAACACATCTCCGCCCGCGCCATCGCCCAGCGTTCGGAAGCGAAACAGCTGTGTGTCATTTCCATCGGACAGACGGAAATCACTCCCCGTGAACGTGACGTTCGCACCTTGATCGACGACCGCACCACCGATTCCACGCACCGCCGTATTTTCAAGGGTGATGGCGGTCTCGATCTCTGGGATCGACCCCGGACGAATCTGACCCGGCAGCAGAAAGACTGCCCCGGCGTTGGTCTCAATTCCATCGGCGACTGCATCGAATGCGCCCGCACCGAGTGCGAGATCTGCGATCCCATCTCCCGTAAAGTCGCGAGAGATACGCGCAACCGTGCCCAGCTCTTCGGCGGGTGTCAGAGAACGGAAAGTATCCGATTCGATTCGCGGATCGTTCGCGACGTCCAGCCGGCTCCCCGTAAACGTGAGCGGATCATAGAGCACACGAACTTCACTGACCAACGTGCCGGGGCGATCTGCACCGAGGACCAAATCCAAATGATGATCCCCGTCAAAGTCGCCGAGGCCCATCGAACGCAACTCAGAAACTTCGTCGACGACATTGTCGAGTTGCAAACGTGCATCGTCGAGCCGCTTCAGTCCGCCCACGATCTCTTCGAAGACCAGGAGATCCGCACCGGTGTCGCTGGCACCACGAGCAACGATCAACTCGTCGGTTCCGTCCAGATCAAAGTCACCCGCCAGCAACGGTTGCGTTGGGTTCATCGTCGGAATCAGTTGTCTCAAGTCAGGGGTGGAAGCACTCTGAATCGCTGTTTCGAGTTGGATGACGGCTGGGAAACCGCTCGCCCCGAGTGAAGCGCCGCCGACGGAACCGTTCAGGTCCAGCAGATAGTTGCGACCGACGGTGATGTATTCGCTTCGATCCGTCGTGTTCTGAAAGAGCCATCCCATTGGTCGGCTCACAAGGACTTCGTCTTGTCCATCTCCATCGGCATCCAGAACGGTTGCTCGCGCTCGTTCACGCAGCGACGTCGGTAGCGTCGGAGACGTCGCAGCGGTGTAACCCGGCAGGGTGCTAAGAACAACGTTGTCGTTTTCGATCCCTCCAAGGAGCCAAGCGATCATTTCACCCGCGACGGCGGGCCCCCGCGTATTGCGAATCGCTCCGGCGAGACTCGAGCCAAGCAGAACGCCACCATAACCATTGGTCGACTGTTGCTCGATCACGGGCAGACTCGTGAAGACCAGCAACTCCTGCTCCGGTGACGCGTCATAGTTCATCCATTGAAGCTGTACATCGTCGGGACTCAGTCCGCCGCTGACATCAATGGAAACCGCCAACACGCCGTCGTCCTCAACGCTCGACGCACCCTCAACGATCATTGCGCCGGTGAGCGCCGCGACATCCAATCGAACGTCGGAGCCGGACTGGCGCGTCAAGCGATGGAAAAGCAGATCGGTCAATCCATCGCCATCGAGGTCCGAACTCGATTCGACCGCCGTCCAATTCGGTTGATCGGCCGAGCTGGAAAGATCAAGTCGCAAGTCAGCCGTCGGTTGCAATCCATCGACATTCACCGGTCCGAACAAAACCAGAGACTCGTTGTTGCTCGAGAGCACAAGATCATCGAACCCGTCACCGTTCAGGTCGCCAACAACGCTCCCCAGGCGAAGTTCTCCAAAGGCTTCTTCGCCATCGAGTCTCGCAGCGTTTTGCAGTGAAGCAGTGCCCGCAGGAGCGAGCGTCAGCGTTTCCCGCTGATCGTCGGCCACGGATCGCAACGCAGACAGCTCCGCTCGATAAACCTCGCTCGGCGGCTTCGGTCCGGCGGCGTCCGCAAACGCCCGTGTGGTCGTAATCGAGTAGTTCCCGAGTTCGGTTGCCGGTCCCGAATTGGTTTGACTTTGGGTGAACCCAAGCAATCCCAACTGGTCACTCGATCCATTGATTTGAAGTGTCCCCGATTGGCGTAGAACGATCAGCAGGCGATTCTCTCGTGTGTCGAATTCAGCAAAGATCTCATCATCGAGCGCGACGGCTTGCAATCGAGCATTGATCGCGTCGGCGACGGCCGGACCGGACGTGGCTGCGTCCACCTGAAAACTGATCCCTCCAAACCGTCGTCCCCCATCGATCGTGAAGGAGAGCACGATCGAAGTTGTTCCAGACACCATCGAAAAATCAATCGGTGAATTGGCGATGACCGCGCGGGTGCGAGGATTGGTAATGCCGAGCAGGTAGGCTTCCGCGTTGGATGCCGGGAACGTTGGGAGGTAGGCGTTGCTCGTCGTATCGAAAACGGCGGGGGTGATCGTTGCCAGGGGTTCGTTCCAGGATTGATAGAACGAAGCATTGGATTCGGCATTCTCAAACGTGATGCCGTTCTCAAAATCACTCGCGGTCAAAATCCCGCTTTCGGGAAGTGGAACGACGTACCAATCGGCGGCGTCACCTTGGTGAAAGGTCAAATCGCCGACACTGCCTTCGTCAAACTCGATGGGCGTGGCAAAGATGGCGGCATCATTCCGGCTGATCGTTCCGTTTCGCGAGAAGGCTTCGAGAGTATCAATCGGCGTCACATTTGAGCCGCCGCCGGAGAGCACATCATCGTCCGTCCCGCCACGAATGTCGTCGTCGCCTTCAAGGCCACTCACAAAGTCGATTCCAGCGCCCGCGTCGATTTGGTCGCCGTAAGGACTGCCAAAAATTCGATCGTTTCCGTCGCCGCCGAGAATGTGGAACCGAAGATGGCTTCCACCGGCTTGACGGTCACCCGGAGAGATACCGTATGTCGGATCATTTTGCGGGTCGGAACCGGCGAACTGGTAGTCGGCCTCAAGGTGTACTTCATCGTCGCCGCCGCGAAGGTCAATCAGCGTCCCCTCGACGCCACGAGCTTGAAACTGTGACTCGTAGATTTCAAGTTTACCATCGATGTCACGAATGAACTCATCATTTGCGGCGTCCCACACCAGTCCCGCCACCGTCGTGATGCCGAGCGGGATGTTATACGAGAGAGTCAGGTGGTCTCGGATCGGATTGCCTAGTGAATCAACGTCGCCACCTTGAATCAGCACTTGGTCGAATCCATCGCCGCCCTCCAACTCATCGGCGAGGGTGAAGACGCCTTGGACGCCAAAGTTGTCGACCGGTGCTTCATCGAGATACACCTGCAACAGATCGTTACCGTCTTCGCCGATGAGGACATCACTCGCACCGCGGTCAAAACCGCCCGCGAGAACGTCGTCTCCTGCACCACCGATGACCCAGTCTTCGCTTGGACCACCTTGCAAGCGGTCCCGACCAGGTCCACCGACGATCACATCACGCCGCAAGAAATCGTCGGTCGCGGCGCTGCCGAGATCAAACGAGAGGTCTCCGAAGGGACGTTCGTCAAACGTGATGCCGAGGTCGTACTGTGTCGGGATCTGACTCCCACTCTGAACTCGAATGAAGTAGGTGAACTCGGAATCGAAGTTGAATCCGTCCATCGGGATCTCGACGCGAATCGGCTTGTTCGGGTCGGGCCCCGAGGAGCCGCTGGAAACACCGTTCAACAGCGAGAACGCGATTCCGTCACTCTCCCGTTCCCAAAGTGCAACTTGGATGTCATCCGCTGCCGAAACCGAGTCAACGGTGATGTTCCCCGTTCCGATCACCAAGTCGTTCACTTCGATTTCATACCAGTCCACGTCGCTCGCGCTATCCAATGTCAGGTTCGTGAACAACTTGCTCGTGTCGATGCTCTCCAACAGATAGGCTCGTGAAAAGTCATTCGCATCGTTCGGCACTTCGTTTCGGCTCGCCGAATCGGCTTGGTCCACCAGCAGTGCGGTTCCACTCGCTATTTCAACGATGTCATCACCGTCACCCGCGGACACCCAAATGCTCCGCTGGACCGTCGGGCCGACATAGACTTCATCGTCGCCGTCTTTGGCATCGATCACGATCGCCAAATAGTCGCCTTCTGGTGGAAGCAAGTTGCCCGAGAGTTCGAGGTCACGTTGGGCGGCTTCCAGTTGCTCCACGTCCTGAATCAAACCGAGTTCTTCGGCAGCGATCACAAGATCACTCGGGTCCCAAATCAACTGGCCATCATCATCGACCGCAGAGAAGTCGAGTTGAACTTGCGCATCGAATGTGAAGAGGCCCTCGTTTTCAGTCAGCCGAGTGATCAAGTGATGGTCCCCAAGAATGCCGGGTTCGGTCACGAAGTCGACCGTGATCACATCATCGGCATCGGTCGCACCGTAATACCAAACCGCATCGGTTGATCGGGCGTACTCGATCCATTCTTCGCTCGATGGCACCCCGGCACCGACCTCAAACACATCACCGTTGACGTCGAACAATCGGTTTAGGCCGCCTCCGCCATACATGAAGTCGAGTGCCGTGCCACCAAAGAGATCGTCATCGCCATCGCGTCCGAGCATGCGATTGAGGCCGGTGTCTTCGGGGATTCGTCCTTCAACCAAGTCATCGAATACTTGTCCCGTGCCCGGATCGACGAAACGGCCAAAAGCGTTTCCGGTCGTCGGGTCATCGGACCAGGCGAAGAGTTGATTGGATCCGACGCCGCCAAAAAGGTCATCGTTCCCGGAGCCCGCGAACAATCGGTCATTGTCGATGGACGGGCTGCCATCGAGGTCATCACCAAACAGGCGATCGTCACCGGCGAGCCCTTTGAGGATGTCACTTCCCGGTCCCCCGCTCACTCGGTCACGCCCCATGGAGCCCAGCACGGTGTCGTCGCCGCTGCCCGCGTTGATCACCGAAACCCAGTCGCGACTGCGGGCCGCAAACTCCCCGAGATCGAGACTTGGTAGAAACTCGACCCAATCATCGCCCGCCAACGCATCGATTTGGAACTGCTTGAGGGTGGCTTCGCCATCATCGTTGCGGAAGTCTGCCGTCAATGTGCGAGCGTTGGTGCCAGTTTGGTACTGCACCACCAAACGTCCGCCGCTTCCGCCCAGTTGAATGACGTCATCGAGTGACGTTCCTTGGATGACCAGGACGTCGGTCGCATTGTCATCTTCGGTGTCGCCCTTGGTCTCGTTTCCAAAGAAGCCATCGAGTTGTTCGATGGCGGTTGTTTCCGTGTCGAGATACAGCAGATCGATCCCGGTCCCGCCACGTAGGAAATCAACGCCCGCGTGTCCTTGCAAGATGTCGGTGCCGCTACCACCCCAGGCAGTGTCATCGCCACCGTGTGCGAAGATCTGGTCGTCGCCAGGTCCGCCGAAAAGTTCATCATCAGCACCGGTCTCCAAAGGCGCATCGCCTTGGCGCGTTGCATAGTTCGGCCCGCCCAACCGGTCGCCTTCGAGGATGTCCTTGCCGCCTCCACCGATCAGCACTTCGCGTCGCAGGTTCCCGCGAACAAGATCCAACCCTTCCCCGCCATCGAGACGATCGCCGTCGAACGTGGATTCCAGCGTGACATCCGTCGAGTTCGCGTACGCCAAGAGCGTGTCGTTGCCGGCACCTCCGAATAGCATCTGCCCGAATGTGAGGTGGTTCGGTCCGACCTCATCGCCGCCATCGCCGCGCAGGGTGTCGTCGTCGTCACCCCCGAAAAGTAAATCGATGCCGAGGCCACCGTTGAGTTCATCGTTGCCATTGCCACCACGAATCAAGTCGACTCCGGGACCACCGAAGAGGAAATCGACTCCCGCGCCCCCATCGAGAAAGTTATCTCCGAGCCCGCCGATGAGATCATCGTTGCCACCACCACCGAAAACCAAGTCACCGCCGGGGCCGCCCGCGAGATAGTCGTTGCCGTCATTGATTTCCCCACGTACCGACTCGTCGCCGACGACCGCAGGTTGAATCGCGGGCGGAACAAACTGGTTGTATGTTCCATGAACCGAGAATTCGGTCGGTTCGATCAGGGAGCCGAATAGCTCAGCAGCCGTGAAAAACTCGAGTCCGCCCCAAACCACATCGCGGCCTGGTCCCGCGAACACGGTGTCGTTCCCAAGCCCCGCCACGATGACGTCGTCACCCGCGCCGGCGTTGATTGAATCGGCCCCCGGCCCCGCTTCGATACGATCCATCCCCGAAGCGGTGTTGATGCTGTCGTCGCCCGAGCCGGTCGTGACATCGTCATCGCCGGCTCCCGTCGAGATCTCGTTATTGCCGTCACCCGCGTTGATGAGATCCACTCCGTTGCCGGTGCGAATCGTGTCGTCGCCGAGACTTGTCGTGATCCGATTGTCGCCGTCCCCCGCGTCAATGAATGTGTTACCCGAACCGGTCACCGTGATTACGTCCGGGCCGCTGTCTCCGAGGATGCGGTTCCCGCCGCCGGTATCAAACACCTGCGAACCGAACGACGATCCTGCACCGGGGACAGGCGGCCGCAGATCGATCAAGTCCGCTTCGTCACCGGCACGCACGATGTCAAAGCCCGCGCCGGTGAAAACGCGATTTCGTCCGCCACCGACATTGACCTCGTCATCTCCCGCGCCGCTTCGAATCAGATCGCTTTCGTCGCCCGTTGTGATGGTGTCGGCGCCTTCGTAGGTAAAGACGTGACTCACACCGAGCACGTCAATCACGGTGTCCGGCCCGGCGGTGCCGTAGATCAAATCATTGCCTTCGCCGCCATCGAAGGTGTGCGCATCAAAGTCCAACGCGGCTTGAATCGCTTCGAAGTCCGGATTGTCACGCGTCGTGACGGCTCCGACGAGCAAGTCATCGCCGAGACCGCCGATCAATTCATCGCCGCCCGTCCCGCCGAAGAGTTCGTCGTTGTGATCTCCTCCTTCGAGACGATCCGCACCCGGGCCGCCCTGTAGGAAATCCATGCCCGCGCCGCCTTGCGCCAAGTCGTTGCCTTTGTCGCCGGACAACACATCGTCATCCGCGCCGCCCCTCAGCGTGTCGTCGCCCTCACCACCCCCGAGATAGTCTTCGCCGTCACCGCCATCGATTTCGTCATTGCCGGCACCGCCTTGCAACTGATCCGCTTCGGGACCGCCCGCAATGAAGTCGTTGCCGAGTCCGCCGTCGATCAAGTCCCGATCGGTATGAAAGATGGTGACCGTTTCGCCGCTGGTTGGAATGATGAATGTCGTTTCGTTCGGAAGTCCGCTGCCTTCGCCGTAAAGCATGTCATCGGCCGATCCACCCGAAATCACATCATCGCCCCAGCCTCCTCGTGCGGTCAGTTGTCCGCCACCGCCCGTGATCTCGTCATCGCCGTAGCCACCCAGCACCGTGACGGGGAGCACAAAATTCTGGTCAATCACAATTTGGTCATCGCCAAAACCGGAATCAATCAAGACGCTGGTGACGCCGTCGAACTCCTGGTCCGTTCCAAAACCGGTGATGACTGTTTTGCCGTTGTCTTCGTTCGTGGATACAAAGAGAACGTCGTCACCGTCACTCAGATCACCTTCGATCCGCTGATCCGACTCGGGGCCGACATGCACGATGAGACGGCCATCGGGTTCCACGCGACCGAGTGTGGGTGTCGCTGGTACGGGACGCGGGAAATCAAAGTCAATCAGCACCTTCGGACCCAAGGTGGCTTGGACACGGATACCGAACGCCTTCGCGTACGCGGTCAGGAACGCATCGAGTTGACCGGAGGCATCAAACACCCACAAAGGTCCCAGTCCAGGCGCGTTGCCAAGTTGCAGATTCTGTTGCACCTCCGCGAACCGGACTTTGCCATCCAAGTTCGGATCGTTGAGATCAAGCAACAACGACGCACCCAAACCAACCTCCACACCCGCCTTGGCCGCCTTGAGGTCCAGCTCACCGCCGGCCGTGACCGCGAAGCGGAACGTTAGTTCGGGGACATCGCTCGTCTTGTTGCCGGAGTCATCGAATTCGGCGCGGTCATCGAAGAAGAAGCCGTCCAGGAGGTCCAGTGCGCGTCGCGTCTCGGCGAATTTTCGGATTCCCGCGGTGTCGTAACCGAAGGCAAAATCAATGATCGCGTTGAGTTGCCCCCCCACGGTGATGTTGAAAACTGGAAAGACAGGGATGCCGATTTGAAAGTCAAAGCCGACGTTCAGCTGTGGCGCTTGATACTTGATGAGATCGACATCGTCGCCAAACAGAAGACCGATCGCGCTCGCCGGATTCTGCAGCAACGGAATGCTGAACATGCCTTCGCCGACACTCGCAATCTTGTTCGGGTCGGTGGCACTGAATCGGGGTTCTTCTTGCGGGATACTCGCCAAGTAATCGCGCATCTCGGAGAAGTTTTCTCCCAAGTCGTTTAAGAAGGAATCGAACTCGGTCGCTCCGCCCGTTGACGTTGGGATGAGTTTTCCGAGTTGAGCGTCAAAGGCAGTCGAGAAACTGCCGAGCGGTAGAATGATTTCGTCACTATTGATCGGGATGTCCAGCAGCGCCACGATCTCAGCCACGGCATCCACAAACCTTGCGACAGTTTCGCCGCCATCGCCGAACGCGCTAATCAGATCGACATACGTTGTGGGACCGATGAGTTCGGAGAGAACCGGAATCGGTGTCGTCAACTGTTCGAGGACCGGTCGGACCGGGTCGAGAAAGTCGTTCACCGGTTCGAGGATTGGAGCGAGGACGTTGCTGACGAAGGAGCCCAAATCAAGACCGGCATCGGTGATTGAAATCTGCGGATCCGCAAACGTTGCGAGCACCTCGTCGATCGTGCCATCCACATGATCAAAATTCACATGCAAGTCCGCGACGATCGAGGGAATGCCTTCGATCGAGGTGTTCACGCCCGTGTCGATCGAAGCACTCAGGCCTCCAACGACTTCCGCCACGACTTCAACGTTCAGCAATGCCGAACCGATCGATCCAAGACTAAATCGTCCCGTTGGAAAGTCCAAGCCGAATCGACCGGCGATACCGTTGAACGCCGACGTGCCGTCTGCGAGTCGAACCCGCTCGCGTTGATCCTCCGTGATGCTGGGGGCGTTTTCGTCGATGGTTGCGATCGAAACCGCGAGCGGACCGAGTCTCGCATCGCCGACCAAATCATCGATGGCCGCGTCGAATCCGACGAATAGATCAGGGCCGTCGTCGAACTCGATGAACGCACCCTCGTTTTGCGTGAAGCCGATGACCAATTCGAACCCATACTCGGCATTCACCGAAGCGTCACCAGAAATCTCCAGTCCCAGGCCACTGCCACCGAGATCCAGGTCGAGCGGTGTTGTTGCCGTAATATCGTTCCGGCCGAGGCGGATGCGATAGCTGGCCTCGGTTTCAATGCCTTCACCTTCTCCCGCAGTCGCCGGCGAATTGACGATGATCTCAACGTCATCCGGCGTGATCTGTCCGTCGCCATTGGTATCGAGGAGGACGTTCAACCCGGCGCCACTAGTTCCCGGTCCCAAAACGTCGAACAAGATTCTTTGCCCCGCGACGGAGACGAGCTCGCCAGGTTCAGCCCCCGCAGCGAGTGCGTCTGCGAGAATGCCAGAGAAGTTCTCCGCGACGTTGACGACGCCACTCAAACCGTCACCCACGAACGGCATCTCGATTCCCAGAATTTCATCGCCCAGGTACTCATCGATCGAACCGAACAAGGCTTGCAAACCACTGGCAAGAGCTTGCAAGGAGTCGGCAAGTGTGAGATCACCCAAGAACGAACTCAGGTCGGGGACGATGAGTTGATTGCCTGGAGCGGAAATACCCTCCGTGCCGAACTCAAAGGAATCGAGGTCTTCCCATTTGATTTGAAACGCTTCTGTGATGGGCGCTCCAGTCACGGTCGCGAGTTGCAAGTTGACCCCGGCCGCGGCATTGTTGTCGAAGTCAATTTCGAAATCGCTGGGCGAGAGCGATAGCAACGACTTCATTCCGCCGGGCCACTGACCGGGCGTGGCTGCGATTTGGAATTCTGCGGGCTCGTTGCTGTCACTTCCGCCGTTGAAGTCCAGGCCGTCGCGGTCGAATGCCGCGTTGCCTGTTGCCGAAACACCGAGTGACAGGATCGAAGTCTCGAAATCAAGATTGCTCGCGTTCGCGGAGGCCGTGGCGACGATCCCGGTGGTGTCGAACACGACGACCGCATCATCGAACGCAACATTTCGAAGTTGATTGAGGTCGAGGCCCAGGTGCGCACGCACTTCGGCTCCCGCCGTCAGGTCAAACGAACCGCTTCCGGAAAAATCGACGAACTGATCGGTGAAGTTGCTGACATCGGGGCCGATAAAATCAGAGAGATCGACATCGAACGACGCGGTCTCGTTCACATCCTCAATGGCGAGATCCAATTCCGCCTTCAGCAGTTGCGTGTCCGGGTCGAACGTCAGGGTGAAGTCTTCGGGTTGCAATCCCAGCGCGTCTTCGATCGTCGTTTCCAACGTATCCAGCGTCGCGTTCGGATCCGCGAGAATTTCTTCCACACGTTCATTGACGGCGTCGACCATATCGAGCACATCGCCGAGAGAACGCTTGACCAGCGGAAGCGGTTGGTCGAGCAGGCCCTCACCGCTCACGGTTTCAACAAACACCACGACTCGTCGGATCAGGTCGGTGATGTCCTCTAAAGTCAACTTCTTGAGGTTGATCAAGTTGTCGAAGTTCGCCGTCGTGAATTCAAAGTTCTCGGGCTGCACGCGCAGGTTCGGATCACTTGTTAGCAAGTCGTTCCAGGTGACATCGATTCGAGGCACCGAGCCTGCTTCGGGTGGCACGTTCAAACCAGCCAAATCGACGGCGACTTCCCCTCCCGCCGTCAAATCCGCATCAACGGAGACGTCCAAACTTTCGAAGGGGTTGGTAACCGATCGAGCCAAGTCACTGAGTGAGATAAAGTCCTGGCCCTCGGGGACTTTGATGCCGATCTCGACGACTGCGGTCGCCGACGCGTAACCGTTTTCGAAACTCGCTCCCAGCAGGTCACCGATCTTTGCCGTTGCATTCAGACTCGACGCGGCGATACCAATTTCGGCCCGAAGTGTGGGTGGTTCCGTCAGTTTGATCCGAACTCGGTCTTCGTTGGTCACTTCGCGGAGGTCGCGACTCTCGAGAACTCCGCTGCCTCCACTGTCGACGCCGATGAGTCCGAGGTAGGCCGCAAAGAGGCTCGACGTGCTATCGGTATTCTCGCTCGAGGCAAGAATTTGAAATTCAGCGACAGGAGCGTTGACGGTCGTTTGATCGCGGACGACAAACGTTAACTCACCGGATTCCGAATCGACGGCGAGTTCCGAAATCAATTTCGAGACACCCGCTTCATTGATCGCGAACTGTCGACCGAATTCGTTCAGTGTCATCGTCGCGTGCTGTTTGACTTCGATCGTTCGGGTCACGCCGTCCGAAAGCGTCACGTCCAGAACGACGGAACTCTGCGCGAGCAAATCCTGCACACCCGCGGCGCGTGCGAACGCATCCAGTGTGGTTTCGGGGGTGATAGACGTCGCGGTGAGTGCTGGAACGAGCGAAGCCGCGAGAACGGTGCCATCGCGATCGGCATCCGTCACCGGCGAGAACAACGCCGAGGCAATGACACCGTCGATGTCGCGAACCGTCATCGGTCCAGCGCTGGGGTCCGGTGTGGAGAGATCGATCAGGCGAATCGATTGGCCGCTCAATTCGGCTCGCAGGAATGTCCGATCGGAGACGGTGATCGTGATGGCTTCGAGCAGATCGGCAAGACTCGTCGTTGCGTTGACCATTCCGAGGTCGGCGCGGACCGTTGATCCATCGGCGAGATCGACACGGAACGTTCCGCCCTCGATGTCTTGGCTCGAAAGTTCGTTTACCAAATCTGATAGTAGGAGTGAATCTGAAACGCCTGACGTGCTGAGCGCGAACGTCGATGTGATCGCGTCGCTCGTGTTGCCGAGTTCCACCAATCCGAAGACCGTGAAAAACCGCTGTTCAAAGTCATTGGGGTCAAGCTGAAAGTCTCCCGTCCCGTTGCTGAGGTCCGTGAGAACGATGCGATCCTCGATCAATTCCGCATCAACAAGCGTTTGGTCGTTTTCAATCACCCGCAGCGCGTCGGCCAATTCACCGAGCGTCATCTCATCGGTGAGAACGGGCGTCGTCAGTGTGACCGTTTCACCGCTGCGAAGCGTCGCGCTAATGGTGTCGGTCGTGTCGTAGTTCAACAGAGGGCGAAAGAACGGATTTCGGTCCACGATGTCACCGAAGCGTGTCTCGGCGTTGATCGGTGGTTTGCCGCTCGTCGGTAACTCAGGGAGGAAGGGTTGGCCTGTGAGTACGCCGTCGCCATTAGCGTCACTGGCAATGGGAATGAACGCGCCGGGCCACGCCGATGTCTCGTCAAAACTTGCCGCCCAGTCAATCGAAAATGTTTCGCCGTGGATCGGTGTCGTCAAATCCGTCAACACGTAGCGGTTGTCGACGATTCGAACATCGAGCTTCTTCCGGAGAGGTCGGTCGATTCGCAGTTGCTTTGCCAGTCGCGAGAAGCTCGTGGTTTGAAGTTGTCCCAGATGGATGGTTTCGCTCGTTCCATCGCGGAAATGAACTTCCAGCGGGGTCGCGATCCGTTCAACATCGTAGGTGTCAATGAGGCTGATCGCCGGAATCGGTTCTTCAAAGACATGAAACAACGTTCGGCTCAAATCCGCTCCCCGAATTCGGCCGTCGTTGTCAAAGTCTCTTGAATCGGTAAACAGTGAATAGGCGATCAATCCAGAGAATGCCGTGATCTCGGTCGTTCCCGGCCCGGTCGTATGATCAACAATTTCGAAACGCCCATCGACGAAGTCCAACGTCACAATGGGCGTATCTCCTTCGTAGAAGGCAGTGCGGCGCGCCGTGTCTCCAACCGACCTGGTTCTTTGAAGTCTCGACATGGTCAAGTCGATCTGGTCGCCGCGTCGAAGCGACACCGTCCAAGTCTGATCGCCGACGTCCGACCAACCCAATCTCGTGACGATGTCTTCGATCGGTGTCCAAGAGGGAACGGTTGTCGGCGTGTGGAGGATATCGGGAGGCGTCGCGACCGGGTCGAAAGAGGATCGCAGCGCGCTCATCTCGGCGATGCCGGATTCAAATGTTTGATCGAATGCTGTGAAGATCAGCCGATGCAGCGGCTGCGTCGGCGCTTCGATCCGGAAGACGGAGTTCGGACCCGTCGGCGCCGAAAGATCTTCGATGATCAAACCGTGTTTGCCAACACGGGCTCGAATCACCGGAACCCCGTCCCGCTCGACAAGCACCTGATCCGCGATGGATTCCAGACTGTCTGAAAGGAGTTCATCGATCGTGACGGAGATGTCTTCACGCGTTCCATCACGCAAATGAAAACGGAGTGTTTCGACCTCCGGTTCGAGCAACTCGAGAGGTTCCGTCAGGGTCGGATCCAAAATCGTGAAGAGCGGGACGTTTCCGTAGACGCCAGCCGTGAATGGCACGCTGCGGTACTCGGGAACACCGAGAACATCCGGGTTGTCCACGGCCGGGCGCGTTCCAAAGAAGTAGCTGAAGAACCCATTCGGCGTAGGAGCAAACGAGGGTGCCGCATCGCCATCCGATGCGTCGAGAAAGAAAAAGCTCCCGCCCGAGTTTGCCGCAAAAAGAAGCTGCGTCCCGTCGGTGTCAAATACTTGCAGTCGCTCCAGCAATTCCCTGACAGTCAGGTCCTCCGTGAGAGGCCCCGTCGAAAGTTCGATGGAGTCACCGTTGCGAAGGTTGATCGTTGCCGTATCGGTCGTGCCAAGAAAGTTGCCATTGACCAGTCTTGAGAGCAGCGGGCCGATCGAATCCTCCAACGAGACGGGGTGGTCGTTCACGTCGCCGAGAGCAGGCATGAAACGTGGACCGACAATTCGTCCGTCCCGATCGGAATCCTCTTCGAGAGAGATCAGACGTTCGATCAGCGGACTGCCAACTGTGCTTCCGGCCCACTCGATACGAAATGTCTGCTCGCCTGTCGTCAGGTCATGAATGACAAACCGAGGACCATCCAGACTCGCGCGGACGACTTGGCGATCACCGATGGTCAGGTCAAAGGCTGAAAGAAACGAGTCGATCGTGAAGTTGCCGATGGCCTCGGCGGGATCGAAGACGACCTCCTCGCCGCTTGAGAGGTGGAGTCGCAGAGGGGCCGTGGGAACTCCTGCCGAAACAGTGCTGAGATCATTGAGGAGGAAGGAAAGCAGTGTTTCGCCACCGGATCGATCGAATTCCGACTCCGCGAGAGATTGGCTTTCGAGACGTCCATCTGCCGAAGAGCCTTGATCAAACAGAAACAGGAAGAAGCCCTCCGAGTTGCTGATCGAGGTCGGATTCGAGCCTTCAGTGAGATCGACGATGACGAGCCGGTTGTCGATGAATCTTGTCTCGGCAACGACCTCGTTCCCGATGTACGCTCGGCCTTGAAAGTCGGTAAGGCCCCCGATGGTGAGGCCTTCGACGCCGAACACCTGTATCTCGGCTTGACGTCCATCCGCGAGTGAAACGGTCGTCTTGTGATCGAAACTGCTGCCAACGAGAACCTCGAGACCGCGTCGTTTCAGAATGTCTCGTAGCGGAGTCCAGTCGGGGACTTGGGCCGTCAGCGCGGAGCGTTCCGGAACACGGGAAAGGTTTTGAACCGTTGCGGATGCTTCGCGCGAAAGATCGACTTCGAGTTGTAGCCCGAGCGACGCGTTTCGCGAGATCGTCAGGCGGTTGTCCAGGCCCGAGTCGCCGGGCGTCATCTCGAACGAAGTGATCGGTGCTTCGTTTTGGCCAGCGATCAGTGACAAGTCGGCTTGTGTCGTAATCGGTTCGGCCGCGCGCATCAAGTCGAGCGACAGTGTGAGCACTTGCGTTTCCGGATCGAACACAACAGCGTTATCGCTTGCGTCGGTCACCAAGCCGGGAATCAAATCGGACAATTCCTGGATCGAGTTGAAGGTGGGAAAGCCTTCGTCGTCGGACAAGAATTGCAGCACCGCGCTGCCGTAACTTTCCGCCAAACCGACGGCCTCCCCGATCGTCAGGTCATGGGCAAGTGGGACGGGAAAGTCGAGCAACGATCCTTGTTCCCAACCGAGGAAGACGCTGCCAAGCGTTTCGAGTTGCCCGAGCATCGCCGTCGCGTTGATCGATCCGAAACCAAGGATCGATTCGGGAGAGTACGGAGCACCATCAGGAAGGTTGAGTTCGACCTGCGGGATCAGTGCATCCAAGGGGTTGCTGTCGTGCAACCGAAACTGCGGAAACAAACCGCCCGTGTCGAAACCGGGGAGTTCAAATTCGAACGGTAAATCTAGCTGCAGCCCTCCACCCCCGAATTCGATTTCGAAGTCCCCAAGAATCTCAAGCGCAGAGCGTTCACGCAGATCATCCAGGTCGATCGATCCAAATCCAAAACCGACCGGATCAAATCGGATCACGCTGTTGAAGTCCAAGGAACCACCTCGGACGGTTCCCGCCAAGAATCCGGTGAGTGCTTGAAAGTCGATCGGCAACCCTTGTCCCACGCCGACCGCCATGTTGAAGGCCGGTAAGGAAACGGTGAGATTCTCCGCGGCATCGCGAATGAACTGGAATGAGAAGTTGTCGAGTGAAAAATCGATCGGCAACTCCGTTCCCAGCGCGTCGCCGTCGACCACGTCGAGCAAACTTCCGACACTCGACGTAATCGGATCAAGCAACGAATCGAGACGGCTGGTGAATTGTTTGGCGATCGAAAAGTTGAGCCGAACGCCTTCGCCGTCGCCGAGTCCCGAGACGAGTTCGAGGAAGTTGAATTGCTGAGCGAGCTGACTCGCCGATGCCAAAGGGTTGGATAGAAGAAATGCTTCGAGTGGCTCAACAACCTCACTCTCGAAGCGTTCGGCAAAACGGAACAGTTCACGAATCGAGACGGTATCGATTTGAGAAGTGCCGCCGACGCTGTTCGCAGAAAGGCTCCCCAAGTAGGGAATCTCCGAAATCAACTCCGGGGACGATCCGATCGCTTCCACCACGCGTGAAATTTCACGGACGGCCTGCTTCAGGCCTTCACCGAACGAATTGGCGGTCGTTGAGACTCGGGTTTCCGAGGTTTCCGCCTGGGTGTTGGTGATGGCGGCAGGAAGAACAGGGCCGTAAAAATCGGTGTCAGCGGCCAATAGACGCCGATCTTCCAGCGTCTCTAACAGGTGTCGACGCCGTGAAACTCGGCGGCGGTACGAACGCACGTGGGACGAGGAGGACATCTGAATCAGTTTTCGGGGCGGGTGCTTATGTCATCAGGGATCCTCAATGCGCGGGTTTGGACAGCGATTTAATCTTCCATGCGGGGGACAGCGACGACTCCCATTGCCGAAGCGACTACGAATCGCCGCGCCAAAGGCCGATATCTGAACTTGCAACGGGGGCCTTCGTTCCTAAAATGCGTGCCGCTCTCCGATGCAACGAATTTGCGAAAAACCTGTTCGCTTGTGCACCCAAGCGGATGTTTCACTGTGTGACGTGCTCGGATGATTTGGGTGCCAATACAAAATTAGATTCCAACCCGGCGGGTGAGGTCATGGCAAAGAAGTGTTTTTACTCGGGTAAAAAGTCGAGCAAGGGAAACCGCGTCCAAACACGTGGTAAGGCAAAACGCCTCGGTGGAGTGGGTACCAAGATCACCGGTATCACCCGTCGCCAGTTCAAGCCGAACCTCCAGCGGGTCCGTGCAGTGGTTGATGGTGAGGTGAAGAGAATCTGGGTCAGCGCCCACGCGATTCGCACCGGCATGGTTGAGAAGCCGGTCGTGAATAAGCCGTTCTCATTCCCAACCGAAAAGAAATAATTGCGGCGTTTTCAGGCTCGTGAGCTTGATGCCTCGAAAATAGAAAAAGGCGGTCCGAATCTAATTCGGACCGCCTTTTTCGTTGTCTTTGCCGGCCTCACTTGGAAGCCGGAGCCTCTACTGGATCGCTACCAGCTGGCCTTTCTCAGGCCAGGAATCAAGCCTTGATCCGCCAGTTCGCGGATCATGATTCGCGAAATCCCGAACTTTCGGTAAACGCCTCGGCTGCGACCTGTGATCTTGCACAGTCGGCGGAGACGGGTGCGGCTTGAATTGCGGGGAAGAAGGCTGAGTTCGCCGTACTCTCCGGCCTTTTTCAGCTCCTTACGTCGTTGCTCGTACTTCTTCACGAGCCGCTCGACGTTTTGCATTTTTGTGATGGTGGACTTGCTCGCCATGCGGCTCTCCTCGGTACCTCTGAAAGTTTGCTAGACGGTACCAGCAAGGCTTTTTTTGTTCAAGTGATCTCGTCGTGCGGTGAGGCAAGACGGGCGGATATTCAGCACGGGCTGTTGCTTGGCGAGCAATCGTCGACTTCTGGCGGTCGATCTGAGGCCTGCGAGAACGATTCCGACACTCTTCTCTGGCCGAGGGCACACTGAGGCGGTCGGCCGTCAATTGCAGGAGTCGCGCAGACGGCCGGCAGCAGTGTTCGCGGTTTGGTAGGCGAGATGGTGTCGCCCCTTGTGCCCGGTGTGGCCGATTGTGCCTGGTAGCTGGCCGAGTTCACACCGGCAGTGCGTGTTTCCCGCGCTGGATCACCCCGACCTGGATCAGACTCTGGGGGTCATTCTTCTGCATTGAGGATGGCTGCGATGTTTGCCACCAGCCACGAAGAGGCGGCGGCCAACTGCAACCAGTCACCGCTGGAGCTTATCCCGTAAGCCATCACGCTGGCGATCCAGCAGAGGCTGGCGACGGTCTGCCCGAGCCAATCGATCTGAAGCATCTTTTCGACCCGTGTCCGTCCCGAATGTGACACGGCAGTTCGTTCCACATTTTCGCTCAACACGAAGCACACTCCTCCCCACAACAAGAAAGGTCATCCAGGTACATCCCCCACTTGCGATACATCTCGAGCTGTTCGGCGGGCAAACCAAGCGACGTTGCGACCGCTTTGGCGACGACTGCAAACCGTTGGCGATATTTGTAGATGAAGCAAAAGACGTGATTGTCGTGTCGCACCGCCGGCCCGCAGAGAAACATCCCCGGAACGATCGTCGACTCGTCGTTCTCGTTTAGCACGGGAAACCCATCTTCCCGTTCGTCGAACAAGTCGGCGACGAGCTTGCAACTGCCCTCGAATCCACCAGCGAAGAGGGGCGGCTGGGGAGTTCGGAACCAGCGCCCGTCAACGGCTGTGACTTCGTATCCGTCATCGACACGCGTCACCGCCCTGATCGGCGTTTGAGGAAACAGCTCGACATATTCGTCAAACCATTCTTCCCGCATCCGCTCGAGCGAGTACGTTGACAATGCAATGCTCGGATCCGAACTCTCGTCTTTCCAGGGACAGCGGGAATCAAAAAGTTTTACTCGCTTGTCGCGATAGGACAAATGATAGGCCGCGTCGACGCCGCTCTCGTAGCCTCCGATGATGATGAAGTCGTCGCCTTCGAGGTCTTCATAGCTAGGCACGGTTGCCGTGTGGCGACAGAGTTCGCTGCCTTTGAATCCATTGAGCCTCGGATACTGGAATTCGCCCGCCGCCCAAATCACATGTTTCGCGCGGAGCGTTTCGTTGGCCGTGTCGATCCGGAAGTCGTCCCCGACCTTCGTGACCCGTTTGACGTCCGTTTGCTCCTTCAGGGGCACCTCAAAAAACTGGGCGACGCCGCGCAAATGTGAGGCATACTCTTCTCCGGTCGGGTGTTCGACTTCCAGACTAAAGGCGGGCGAGACTCCAATCGCGATCGAGTTCAGGTCGAGCATCCCGATCGAATTGGTCGGGAACGAGGGAGTGATAAAGCGGGTTTCTGCGGGCCAGGATGCGAACGATGCACCAACGGTATCACGTTCAAGCAGGACGAAATTCTCAATGCCCGCGTGTTGGAGCGCCACCGAGACACCGACGCCCGCCGCACCCCCACCGATGACAACAGCGTCATACGTCTGGACTTTTGCAAAAGGGTTCATCACGCAGCTCCCTCGGAGACTTTTAAGTGTGAAAAAGCAAGTGCGCCAGTAGAGAAATTGGTGCCGCGCCCGGCCATCTTTCTGTTGCAACTGTACTGTGTATACAATTGCAATTAAATTGCAGCAAGGACCGTTAGGCGGTTTTCCCGATGCACAACGGATACGCGTTTGCTGGCGGGTTGCCCCATAGAGTGCAGTCGTCGGAAAATTCAGGAGGCATGCGTGAACGTCGATTCCAGTGCCCGCAGAGTGGCGAAGCAAGCGATTCAGGCCGTCGGCTTGCGAGCGACCCCGGCCCGAATCGCTACCTTGCTTGTGATCCGTGACGCACCGGGGCCGCTTTCGCATGCAGATGTGTCCGATCGCTTGTCCGATCAGGAGATCGATCGGGCGACGATATTTCGCAACCTGAACGACATGGCCAATGCCGGTCTGATCCGTCGGACGGAGCTCGGCGATCATGTTTGGCGATTCGAATTGATCGCCGAAAAGGACTCACGCCACCCACACTTTGTGTGCGTTGATTGCGGGAGCATCACTTGCATCCAAAACATCGAGCTGACTCAGGAGAGCAAGTCTTTGAGCGAGCGTTTTGGGCAGGTCACCGAGATACTTCTTCGCGGGCATTGTTTCGACTGCTGTTAGTCATGTTGCGTCTTTGCCGCGGTGCTCGACTACGAATGTGAGTTACGTTGCCGCAGTCTCTTCCCCCACGGTCCGTGGGAGAAGAGTGCCCGGTCGGATAACTGAGGCTACTTTTCTGCGGCCTCGTACTTCACCTCGCTCACATCGACACGCAGTTCCTCGAGTCGTGTTGCGACTTCTTCCGGCATTTCCTTTTGGTTCCGGCCGCCGATCTGGTCTGCGAGAAAGGCTTCGATCTCGGCATACATCGCCATTCGATTTACCGGTTTTGCGAATCCGTGCCCTTCATCGTCAGCCAAGAGATAGCTCACTTGGTGGCCCTGGTCTCGAAGGGCGATTGCGATTTGATCCGCCTCGGCTTGTTTGACCCTCGGGTCATTCGCGCCTTGGACGATCAGGAGCGGTCGGGAAATCTTGTCCGCGCTGAAGAGTGGGCTGGCTTCGCGAATCCGATTCTTGCCTTCCTCGGTCTTCGGGTCACCCACCATGCCGTACAAGAACGCCCGACCTGCTTCCCAATACGGAGGGATCGAGTCGAGCAAGGTGAAGATGTTGCTCGGTCCGACGATGTCGACACCACAAGCGTAGAGGTCCGGCGTAAATGCCAGTCCGGCCAACGTGGCGTACCCGCCATAGCTGCCACCCATGATGGCGACCCGATCCTTGTCGGCAATGCCTTGATCGATCAAGTGCTTCACACCCCAAGTGATGTCGTCCTGCATGAGTTTTCCCCACTGCAGGTCGCCGGCGTTGAGGAATTTTTTGCCGTAGCCGCCGCTCGCGCGGAAGTTCGGTTGCAGGACGGCGTAGCCTCGGTTGGCTAGGAATTGCACTTGCGAGTTGTAGCCCCAGGAGTCCCTCGGGCCTTTGGGTCCGCCGTGCACCAAAACGACCACCGGCAAATTCTTCGCTTCGACGCCCGGGGGAACGGTCAAGTAGGCCGGGATCTCCATGCCGTCACTGCTGGGGTACCGGATGGGCGTCATCGGCGCCAAGTACTGCTCGACGCCTTTCAATTCGGGGCGTGGTGTGTACTGATGGATCAGTTCTTGTTCCTTGGCATCGAAATACCACGCTTCGGCCGCGTACTTGTCGCCATGAACGGCAATCAAGAATTTGCTGTAGTCATTGGTCGCGCTCTGAAATGAGATCTCTCGGCCGGGGAATTCCTTTTGCAGGAATTTGTAGTTGGCTTCCCAGGTTTTGTCGCGCCAGTAATAGCGTGTTTTGTCTTCGGTGTACGACGTTGAGATGATCTCCCGCGTGTTTCGGTCCATCCGCAACCCACCGAAGTCGACCCGTTTATCTGGATCGCTTTCGAGCTGTTCGATCTCCTTGGTTTCGGGGTTCATTTTGAACAAGGTCATCAGGTCGAGATCGCCCTTGTTGCTCACCAAATACAGATTCTCGTTCTTGGGATCCCAGCCGCTTACCCCAGCGTTTTCGGTGACCGAAGTCTCGTAGATCGGGACCAGTTTTTCGCCGTCTTTTCGGAGCAAGGTGGTGTTGCCGGCGGGATCGGTGCGGCTCAGCAAACGCAGGTTGTCATCCCAGTCAAATTCGTAGCCGGTAATACGGTCTTCGTTCTTGTAGATGAGTGTCAGGTCGCCCGTGGAGATTTCCAAGCGGTAGAGGTCGTGCCACGCTTTGTCGCGATCATTGAGTCCGACCCAGAGCAAGTCCGGGTTGCTCTGACTGGCGTGCATGATTTGTGCCGTGACCTCCTTGAGCGGCGTCAGGTTGCGGGACTCGGGCGTTTCACTCTCGCCACTCGGTTTGGCGTTCGGATCCACCGCGAACAGATTCATGTTCTCGTCGCCGTCGGAATCCTTCACGAACAAGATGTATTTGCCGTCTTCTGTCCACGAGTAACCATACAGCGGGCGTTTGCTGTCGGTGAGCGGGCGGGCTTGTTCAAAGGGTTCCGCGAACTCCTTCACCCAAACGTTCATGATTCCCTTGTAAGGTTTCATGAAGGAGATGAATTTTCCGTCCGGGCTCAGTTGCCCACCGGCAATCTGCGGGTTTCCAAAAAAGAGCTCTCGATCTAGCAGAGGCACGTCGTTTCCGGGTTCGTTGGAGTAACAAGAAACGGGGCAGTGAAGCAAATTGCCAACCAGCAAGAGGGTGGCCAACTTCAAGAGTGTGGTTTTCATCAGGCAAACTTCGTGAGGTAGAGAAGCGAACGAGAAACGCTTCGTTCGCGGGCCGATTCACCGACGGCATCGCCGGCGCGGCTCGTCGAAGAGGGGCTCGAAACAGACAGCCTGCGGGCGACACGATCCGTGTTCCCGCGTCTGTTCGACGGGGTTGCGGAAGAAATCGATTATCAATCTAACCGCAATTGATCTGCAAGTAGGTTCGCCATCGGCTCTGGCGCGGAGGGACCGAACGCCGCAGGGGCCGGAGCCCTGCTTCATGATCGGATCGACCGCGAGATGCAGCAATGCTAGCGGTCTTGCTCGTTCAGACTCCCGAGCCACTGAACGTTAGCAGACCGCCGCGAGTCGGCGCTCACCCGCACGAACAACCCGAGGAGCAGCACCCACCGCCGCTCTTACTGGATGACACGGGGAGCGACATGCCTCCTGAGATCAGCCGCCGAACCTTTTCCCCCGTTTCCGGATGGTGCGTCAAGGGATCGTCGGCCATCCGCTGAACGATCTCGAACTGAGTCGGTTCCTTGTCGTCACTCTCTGGAATCGTTTCGTAGACGTAGGTGGGCATGAAAAGAGCCTTTTGTCATGTCTCTCAAAGGGGCGCGGCACGGCGTGCGTGCCCCCTAGTCTAGCCCAGAACTGGAGAGGACGCGTCGTGATCGTGTTCGGAACGGAGCGGCTTTCCGTCCCAAAGCAGGGATCGTTCCATTGCAATTAAATTACAGCTCGGGTTGACACGCGGCGTCATCCGGTCACTATTGCATAAGGATTGCAGGTGAGGTGTGTTAGGGGAGCGAAACCGCGTTGCCTCGCCCTGACCGGCAAGAGGAATGACGCGAGAACCGAAGTGTGCGACTCATGGCTGGCACCGTAGTGACGGACGACTTCGGCACGATCGCCAGTGGCTTGATGAGCCAGCAACTCTGGTGCTTCGGGCAGGATGTGAAACGCCCCGAGGGTAATTGGCTAGTCGAACTCGGATTTCACAGGACGCCCCCGCCGGAGAAGCGGAAAGACTGTGCGAGCCTCTACACGCTCGATCTCTCTGAAAAGCAACGCATCGTGTTGCGAGGTTTCGGTGTTTTCTTGGGCGACGATTCCTTCGGCGGATTATTTATCGAGCGCTATTGCTTTCGCCCGTTGCTCTCCACCGAGGCGTGCCTCGTAAAGGCCTGGGCCTGCGAGGACTTGCCGGATCTGCATCCACCAAAACCCGAGCAAGATCCCAGCGTGCACGCCATGCTATTGACGCTTGTCGATTGGCTGATTTCCTATGAGGCAGAAACAATGTCCCGGCTCGGGATCGGCTATCGACAGCGAACCCTTCAGTCTTGGAACAACGGCGAGCGTTGGAGCACTTCAGCGGAAGACATGATTCAGCTCTGGAAACGACTCTTCGCAGCCATTCAGCATCGCGAGTGGGATCCGATTCACGGGGGGGCGTCGGATGATTGAGGCGAACGAACTCACGAAGGTCTACGGCGAAGACATCGTCGCGGTGGATCAATTGTCGTTTCGAGTCGAGCCCGGTGAGGTCTATGGACTTTTAGGCCCCAATGGCGCGGGCAAAACGACGACGCTGCGAATGATCCTGGGTTTGCTGGAGCCCACCGATGGCGATGCATTGATCAATGGTGAGAGCGTTTCCGAGAATCCCGTGC
>JBCBOT010000075.1:0-28680 GCA_039821165.1 Planctomycetota bacterium
TTCGTTGGATGTTGGTGTATTAAAAAAGCGAGCCTTCAAAGCCCAACCCCCTTTCGTTTTAGGAAACCGCTCAGTTTGAGTCGCTAGCCGCGGGTTTTTCTGGGGAAACCCGCGGCTAGTAGCGTGCTGCCGCCCACCACATCCGGGAGAGTGCCTAGTCCAAGTGGGTGGCTCGGTGCTCTTCGACTTGTCAGTGTCGCTGCGACTTGTCTGTGCTTCCTTGGCTTGCCTGGGCGTCTTTGGCCACCACATTTTCTCGGGCGATCTCCCCGCTCTTGAATCGCTGCTGCAGAATCCAAGTTCCGATCGGTGTGGTACGCGGGGCACGA
Source organism: Planctomycetota bacterium (assembly GCA_039821165.1). Classification (GTDB taxonomy): domain Bacteria; phylum Planctomycetota; class Planctomycetia; order Pirellulales; family Pirellulaceae; genus Stieleria. Next base: position 330 of record JBCBOT010000075.1, read on the forward strand.
CTGAATTTGGCCAAGTTGTTTCGATAGAGGAACAGCTTTCCATCCTCTTCCTCAACCGTCGTCACCTGATACTCGTCCCACACTCGAACGATTGTCTCCAGCCGATCCTCGAAGACTTTATGCTCCGTACGGTCGCGTGGCGTCACCTTGGTATTGACGATCTGTTTGACGACTTTGCCGACACCATATTTCCTGTTCTTGAAGACGTCGGTCGCAATCTTGTGAAGTTCTTTTGTCCCCACTTCCTCGGGCAGCGATCGCATGTGGCTCGCGTTGGAAAGCTTGGCGTGATAGGCATCGACGTAGCCTCGAAGTTCCTCACGACGTTGTGTCCACGTCGACGGCAACTCCAACGCATCCGCTAGTCGTATCGCTTGATCAATCGTTCTTGCGGTGCGCGTGAACAGCTGTTCGTTGTTCTGTCGGATCGAATCGTTATTGAAGGTGTAAGCGTGCTTTTCGAGATCCAGTTCGCTGCAACGTTTTGCCGTTTCGATTCCTCGTTCAATAGCGCGGTCGATCGTCTCTTTCGCGACGGAAACTTCACGTCTGATTCGGTCGATCGATTTCGTTTCGACCCATTCGACGAGCGACGAGTCTTTCCCGGTTGCGTCCAGCAGGTGCTTTAATCTGGGGAGATCGCGATCCGCGTTCTCCGTGAAAGCTCTGGATTTGGCGACAAAACCATCTACCTCTTCGGCGGTGAGTTCTCGGTTACGAACGAGATCGCGTGCGCGTGGCAGTTCAAGCGTCTCGTAGTACTTCTTGCGGAAAGCGTTGAGTGTTTCTGTGACTTCTTGTGACGACAGACTCAGGGGGCCTTGGTCGGGCTCGAGCGCGGCGACAAGTCGTTGAATCCGTTTTTCAATCGCGAGATAGTCTGGGTGCGCTGAGGATGGCAGACGCTCGAAGCTTACCTGGAGCGAGCTTGCGTCACTTCGGACACGCTGTTTCTGCTTCGGGTTACCCGTTCGATAACGCTGCTCGTCTTGCTCCAAGTTGCGAAGCCTCAGAGCAATATTCGCGAGCCGGTTTCGAACATCGTCGGTCAGTGTGGAAGGCGATGCGGCTTGCGACGTTTTGTTCGATTGAGGTCGCGTTTCCGTTCCGATCGAAATGAGGCGTTCCCGAGTTTCTTTCAGTCGTTTCCGGATGAAGGTGTATTGAAGTTCTTCGGAGGCAGGTAGCCGATCAAAGCGTGTCTGCAAACGTCCGTGGTCGCGGAGCAGGCTCTGCCGTCGGCTTCGGTCGTTCGGGCCGAGTTTCGCGATCCAATGCTCCAGTGAATCGATCCCATAGTTGATCGAGAAGAGTTTGCTGTCCGTGATTTCGACGCTGGGTTGCTTGTCTTCACCACATGCAATCCCAAAGGCGCTCATGAAGCAAAGGCACACGGTCAGGGAGGCGGTTTTCATAGTGTTGCTCGTTTGTTGGCGTTCGAATCGCCGTCGCTGCGACGGTTACCGGTGGATTGCGATCGGCTTGCCAGACGGCCACACAAAACGAAGGAAAACGGATCGAGAAAAACTGGAAAACGTTTGTCCGAAATCGACTAAGGACGCAATCTCCCGGGTGCCGTACTGCTCGCACCAGGAGTCGCGATGGAATTGACACAACTATCTGATGCCGGACTTGGGACTCGGGTCTTGTCTGCCCTTGTTGTTTTTGCCGTCTTGGCGGCTCTCGCGGCGAGTTCGACCGTGGTCGCGATGATGATGGTCCTGTTTCTGACCGATCGTGGAGGCCTGGGGACGCTGACACGCCTCGGCGAGATCGCCACGCGGTTGTCGCTGGGTGCGCTGTTGTTCGGAGTCGTCGTTCCTCCGGTCTTGCTTGTCGCTGGGGTGCCCACGGTTTACTGTTTGTCCTCAGCGGCCTTGGGGTTCGCTTGCTCCGCGATTGGCACGCTCGTTGTGGTGTATTCGTTGAAGTGTCGTGTAGGAGATTCTCGTGGTGGATGACCTTTCGACTCGACTGGTTCGGCGCTATCAGGAGGGTGATGAAGCCGCAGCCCAGGAGATCTTTGATCGCTATGTGGCTCGGCTGCTTCGGCTGGCCGGCAGTCGTATTTCACCTGGACTCGGTCGCCGTGTCGAAGCCGAAGACGTGGTGCAGTCCGTTTACCGGAGTTTCTTCCATCGCATCGGCGAGGACCGTCTGCAGGTTTCCGAGGCCGGTCAGCTGTGGGGGCTACTGGCCGCCATCACCGTCAATAAGGTTCGTGCCAAAGCACGTTTTCACGGAGCCGATAAACGCAACGTCACCATGGAAGCGAGCGCGCAGTCGAGTGCGAGTTGTTTCGGTTTGGTCCCCACCGAGATCGCCCGGGAGCCGACTGCGGAGGAGGCCGCGGCATTAGCGGAGCAGTACCGCCTCGCGGTGGAGCGTCTTTCGCCCGTCGGACAAAAGGTCTTTCAGTTGCACCTGGAGAATGAGCCGGTGGAAGAGATTGCGACAAAGATCAAACGTTCCGAACGAACGGTCCGTCGTGAGTTGGAGAAGATACGGAGTTGGTTGTCCGAAGAACTCCGGGACCCTGACGGCGACGCATGACCCTCGTTGAACGCTATGAACGTTGGTTCGAGGAAGGCAACCATGTGCTCACCGAGTTTCTTTCGGACGCGGACTGTGACGCGTCTCAACTGCGGGAGCTGGTGCTGACCGATCAGTATCTTCGACACCGCTCGGGACTGTCGTATGAACCGAATCAATACCTGGACCTCGGCAATCTGAAAACGGATCGTGAGTTTCAACTGGAGCTTTGGCTCGAAGCATTGGGGTACGCCGAACAAGATGGCACGCCCGTCGATGAATTCCTGATCCGTGTTCCCGAAGACTTGATTGGCGAGGTCGCCCAGCAGTGCTCCGAGGCTCCCGAACCCGCGGACACCATTCGCCCACCCGAACTTGCACGCTATCGCGTCGAGGGTGAGTTGGGGCGAGGTGCGTTTGGAATCGTTTATCGCGCTTGGGACACGCAATTGGATCGCGCCGTCGCACTGAAGGTGCTGCGTCCACAAGCAGCGTCCGAACCCGACTTCGCCGAGGCTCGATTGATTGCGGGACTGGAGCATCCCGGTCTGGTCGCCGTTTACGATTGCGGCCTTGACCAGAGAAACCAGGGTTTCATTGTCACCCAACTCGTGGAAGGTCAAACGCTCGCCGAGTGGGCCGCGAGTTTGGAGGGTCATCGCCAAGAAGATCAAAAACGGGTTTGTGAGCTGTTCACGCGGCTTTGCGATGCCCTCGCGGCGGCACATGAACGCGGGGTCGTTCACCGCGATCTCAAGCCAAGTAACGTTCTCATCCGTGGCGATGATCAGCCGGTGCTGCTGGACTTCGGGTTGGCTCTGTCCAATTGGACGCCCGGGCGCGAGGGTGAATGGGTTGGAACGCCGGCCTACATGAGTCCTGAACAGGCGCGCGGCGAGGGCCATCTGGTCGATCCACGCAGCGATGTGTTCGCGGTCGGCATCCTGTTGTTCGAAGTCTTGACTGGAGAGCGGCCTTGGCGAAGCGATTCGACTCGGGAGTTGCTCCGTGAAATCGCGCATGGAAGTGTGCGTTCGGTTCGTCAGCTTCAGTTGGGAATTCCGTTCGAATTGGAGAGCGTTTGCCGCAAGGCCACGGCGGCGGTGATGATGGAACGCTACGGATCAGCGCGAGAGATGGCGAATGATCTTCGCTGGTTGAGCGAAAAGGGAACGGCGCCGAACGAGTTTGCGGCCGATCATCGCATCGCAGCGAGAGGTTTGCGTCCTTACACGGCGGAGGACTCCGAGTCCTTTTGGACGCTGTTGCCAGGCTATCGAAACGCTCGTGGGATCCCCGAAACGGTCGCGTGGTGGCTTGATCACTTGCAAGAAGGTAGTGAGCCGCGTCGTGCCGTTCTGGTGCTCTACGGACCGAGCGGCAGTGGCAAGAGTTCGCTGTTGCACGCCGGCGTATTGCCGCATTTGGATTCGCGACGGTCGCTCGTCTGTTCTTTGGATGCGTCCGAGTTTGAATCGTCCGATACGCTCACGCAGGAACTCAAACGGAAGACGAAGCTCGAATCGGGCGCGAATCTCTCCGAGCTGATCGCCGGACTACGCGATCGGTCTTCGCGACACACCGTGATCACGATCGATCAATTCGAACAAGTGCTTACGTGGGATGCGGACGATCGGCGGCAAATGGTGTTTGCGTTACGGCAAGCCGACGGCATTCGATTGCAATTCGTGTTGGTGGTTCGTGATGATTTTTGGAGTGCGACGAGCCGCCTGATGCGCGACCTGGATTCATCGCTTCGCGATGGTCGCAACGCGATGAGTTTGGAGCGATTTTCGGCAACCCATGCGCGGCACGTCTTGCAGACTTGGTCCCAGTCCGCGCCGGATGGAAGTGAAGTCGACGATGATTTCGTAGAGACCGCTATCGCACTGATCGCGGAAGGCGATCGCGTGATCCCCGTGCGGCTGGCCTTGCTGGCGAGCGTGCTCGGGGAGGAGCCGTGGACGATCGGACGATTGGATGCGATTTCGCGCCGTGGCTCTCTAAGTGCCTATTTCTTGGACTCGCTTTTGGGGGCCGCGACTTCGGTGGAAGGGCGTCGGTTCTCTGAACCGGCGCGGCGTGTTCTGCGTGCGTTGACGCCACCGACCGGGTTGATTCGTGGCCCGGCCATATCGACCGGAGAGCTGCAATCACTGAGCGGACTCGATGACGATGGATTCGCGGACCTGCTCGATCTGTTGGACCGACGATCGCACCTCATCACCCCGGTGGATCGCTCGGATCGTGGGTCCGAGTCGGCAGGAGAATCGATTGATTACAACTTGCCGCATGATTTTCTCGTTTCGGAGTTGCGGTCCTGGCTTGAGGAAGTCGAACGGACGACGACTCGAGGACGCGCGGCATTGGACCTCCGTGCCGCCGCTCAACGTTGGTCCAAAGAACAAGCATCGAAACAGCTTGCGGGGCCGTTGGATTGCTTACGATTCGGCCTGTTCGCACGGCCGGCCGAGGAGTCCGAACGACGCTTTCTTCGTGTGTCTGCTAAACGCAGCCTGATGCGATCGATGGCGGTCGCGGTGATTGCCCTTGTGGTGGCAGCCTTGTTTCAAATCGTGCTGCTCCGCGTTGATGGACGGGCAGTGATCGCAAGGCTCAGCGATTGCAGCGTCGATCAACTTCCCGACGTGATTCGCGAGACCCGCAACAAATGGCTGTTCACGGAACGTCCTCTGCGTGACGCGTTGCGTCGATCGACCGACGAGGAAGACCTGGCGCAGCGGGACCGTTTTGCGCTCGCACTTCTGCATCAAGAGCCCGAGCAAGCGATCTACCTGAGTGATCGCGTCCTTTCGTGTGAACCGGCGCTATTGTTTGAGGTCCTCACTCGAATGCGATCCGATCTCGCGGAGGAGGATCTTCGCGCGACGGTAGATCGTTTCGCGTCGGTTGCAGGCGAGGAGCTCTATGTGAATCAAGAGCGGCTTCGCGCCGCGGTCGCGATTGCGAGTTTGCAGCCCGATCACCCGTGCTGGGAACAATCTGTCGGCTCGATCTGTCGGATGCTGGTCGCGAGCGACCCGACTGAGATCGGCTGGATGGCGGAAGGTGTTTGGCCGGTTCGAGCTACCCTGACACCGGAGTTGAAACGGTTGGTCACCGATAGTGATGCCGAACAGCTTCGAACCGCAACGTATCTGCTCGCCAAGTTTGCCTCGGATGACGAAGCAGCACTCGTCGAGATTTTGGAAGACGCGACACTGGCACAGCTCTCCGCCGTCGCGCCCGCCATTCGGGCTGCCGACGACTCCATCGACACTCGACTAGCAAGTCGTCTCGACGAGTTGCTCGACGACTATCTCGACGTCGCGATCGATATGGAGTTGCAGCCGATGAGATTCAATCCCAATATGCCGGACGGACCCGGAACGTTGCTCGCCAATCGCCGTGTTACGGTCGCGCGACGGATCGCAAACGTTGCCGCACTGATGCTGCAACGTGGTTGCGGCGACCGTTGCTTTGACCTTTTGAAGTCGACGTCTGATCCGACACTCCGGAGCTATGTGATTCATTGCTACGCGATTAGCGAAGGCCCCGCGAAACCTCTCGCTCAAGAATTGCTCCGAGAGCGCGGTGGCGAGTCCGAAGCGTTTTCCGCCGATGTGGCGGCCGCGTTGCTGCAGACGCTTGCAAGCCTTCCGGCATCGAGTCAGATACCGACTTCCGTTCGCGAACTGGCTCGGAAGTGGAGTCGTTCGACGAGCCATCGGGAACTCAACGCGTCCGCAGAGTATTTCCTTCGACAGCAAGGCTACGCGAGTGACGCGGATGAATTTGCGAACACGTTGTCGACGATTTTCGCTACAAGCGAGGGGCACGTGATGGTGCGTTTGCCGGACGCCGAACGGGCGGTCGTGGGGGCTTCTCCTCTCGACACGAACCAACTCGCCAACGAACGATCGCACGAGATCACGATCCCAAAAGGCGTTTACTTCAGTCGACACGAAGTCACGGTGGAACAGTTCAATCGGTTCCTTCGCGCTCGGCGTCGCCCGGCGATGGAATCCCGTGGCGGTTCCGACTCCGAGGCTGTCCTGCGAGTCGGTTTCTATCAAGCCGCCGCGTACTGCAATTGGTTGAGTGATCAGGAAGGCATTCCGGAAGATCAATGGTGCTTTCTCCCGAATGCCAACGGCCACTACGCGGCGGGCATGTCGATTGCCCCTGATGCTCTCACGCGAGAGGGGTACCAACTGCCGACGGCGGATTGGTGGGAATATGCATGTCGAGCAGGATCCTCGACGCCGAGGCACTATGGATACGGAACCGAACTCAGTTCGCCCTATGTTCGCTGGATGGGTTCGCGAGAAGGCTCGCGTCGCAACCTGATTGCGGTTCGCAAACCGAATGCGTTCGGGCTCTTTGACATGCTCGGAAACGCTTCAGAGTGGAGTCTCAGTGTCGTGTCCAACACGAATGCGAATTTCGGTTCCATGAACCTTGAAGGTCAAAGTCCCGAATCGCGACGGTTCTTCGAACGGTCTTCGCGGGCCGGGCTCGCATTCGGTGGAGGGCCCGAATACGAAAGCGTCATCGGTAAGACGATCAGCGACCGAACGCGATTCCTGATGCTGGGCGGTTCGTTCGATTCGCCCGCACACAAAATTCGTTCGTCCGATCGGTCGATGGTGAGTCCACCGGTTACCAATCAACCGATCGGCATTCGTTTGATGCGAGTCGTTCGCGACGAAGAACCGTCGCGGTCCAATTAGACTTCGGCCGGCATGTTCAACAGCGGACGAATCTCAACACGTCCGAGTTCCGTGATCGGAACCCGTGAAGCCCATTCGATCGCCGTTTCCAAGTCGGGCACATCGATGAGATAGAAGCCGCCGAGATGGTCTTTGCTTTGGCTGGAAGGTCCTGGTTGGACCTCATGGTTGCTTCCGCTGCGCCGAACTGTGGTCGTCTCTGAGGGCGGTTGCAAACCGGCACCGCCTTCCATGATGCCGGCTTGTTGAACGGATTGAGTGTACTCGGACCAGCCGCCCCAATAGGCCTCGGCTTCGGGGCCTTCACGTTTGATGAAATCGGCTTCGTTTTCGTAAATGACCAATGCGAACTGCATGAATCTGTCTCTGTCATCTGAGTTCCGTTTTCGCCCGAGCCTTTCTCGTGCGTTCAGGGGACTGACGAACGCAAAGACCGGATCAGGACACCTCGTTCAAAGATTTTTTGAAAAGTGCAGCGGATCGATGTCCGGATCCCGTTTGGGACGCAATTCCCCGGTGAACGAATCATTCATCGCCATGGGAAAGTGCCATGCAGGCTCGAAAACAACGTCGACGATCACGAACACGACGGCTCGAAACGCTGGAAAAACGCAACCTGCTTTTTGCGCCGACCGCGCAATTAACGCTGGTTGATGGTCTGGAGTCTGTCTCCGATGCCTTGGATCGGGTGGAAGCACACGCCGAGTACGCGGAGTCCATTCCCGGTTTAGAACGTTCGGCGGGTTCGATCGCGGACCTCTCCGAAACCGTTCGCGAAGGTCTCGTGGAGCCATTGCAAAGTCTCTTTGACGGGACAAGCGACTCCTCCGCGAACGAGATTGTTGCCGCACTTGATGGCTATTCCAGCCAGGCCGCCGACGTTAGCACTTTGTTGAAAGAGATCGCTGCAACTGAAATCAACAACACGACCGAAGCCAATGTGCAATTCACGGCAACGATCGAACAGACTCGAACAAGCAGCGTTTCGCTTGGTGCCTTTGGCGATGCAAGCTGGCTCAGCTGGAACGGCGACGCCCCGATTGTTGAAGTCCTGGCGACCACCGAAGCAAGCCTCACATTCGGTGTGGATCTGATTAGCCAGGAATTCTTTACCCGAATCGGGGAAGTCACCACCGAGATCGAAGTGGATGCCGATCCGCTAGCGGCGGAAATGCACGCGGGGCCTGTTGCCGTGAATCTCGTCGAGGGTGCCATTCAGTTCGACGGACAACTCGTGGCTGATTTCGGTGACGCCCTACTCACAAAAGATGACCTCGCAGGATCACTCGATGGTGTCGTTTCCGTTTCAGCGAACGGAAGTCTTTCGGCGAATCTGCCGGTCGCATACAGCATCGGTGACTTCAGCGGTTCAGAAACGATTACTTGGGACGATGCCTCAATCTTCGACGGTGAATTCACGTTGCCACAATTTGCGACCGATGGCGACTTGATCAATGCCGTTCGCGTCGACGCGGAGGACTTGGCGGGGTTCTTCTCGCTGATCGGGACCAAGTTGGATGAGTTGTTGGCGGGTGGGCTTCCGAATTGGTCGGAAGACTTCTTGCCCTGGGTCCGTGGACTCCAACTACCTGAACTCTCACAAGTGTCCGAGCGAATTTCGGAATTCACCGATGAACAACTTCAGGATGACGATGGCCGCGCGAGCTTTCGAACGTTCGAAGATCTGAGCGAACGGCTTGCCGCGTGGACGAACCGAGAGGCTCTGCTGAACTACTTGCCATCGACTTCTGAACTCACAATCGAATTCGTGATCCCTGCGAGTCTCTCGTCGGGCTCGATTCCCATGGGGGTCGATCAGGACTTTGATCCGCTCTCGGCAATCGATGTCACGGGCACGGCGAGTGCGAGTGGGGAGATGACATTGAGCGGCGTCTTCGGCGTGGACCTCACCGCGTTGCAGGAAGACACGACGCCGGATGATGTGAGTGACGACGATAGTTGGGCCGACCACTTCTTCGTCGACGAATTGAAGCTCGACGCCAGTGTCAATGTGGCGACCGAAAATGCATCTGCGGGAGCACGCTTCGGGTTCATCGAAGCCGCAATCGGCTCGGTTGTGCTGGAAGCCGAAGCCAACGCGTCCCTCGAATTTTCGGACTCGAACGAACCGGATGGGCGGATCTCCTTTCGAAGGCTGAGTGAGGCCGTCGTCACGGATCCAACCGAGCTGGTCGCTGACTCAAATCTGGACGGCTCGGCTGAACTGCTGCTCACGCAGATGACAGTCGACGGGATTCCCGGCTTGGAGATGGAGGGTGGCGAAATTCAAATCGGATTGGCCGATATCACGGATCCAGCTTCCTTCACATTTGAGATGAACGACGCGGTCCGAAACATCAATTCACTCGCGTCCGTCACGACGGCCGACTACGTCGAGTTGATCGGGAACGTGATTGAGATGCTTGACGATCTGACGGCATCGGCGAAGTGGGATGAGCCGTTGCCCGGGATCGACGCGAGTGTCAACGAATTGCTCGACGTCACGGCAAAGCTGCAACAAGCCGCCGAGGAGTTGTTGGAGGCCGACGAGAGCTCGATTCAAGCGTTGGGTGAGCGATTGGAAACGCTACTCGAAGACGCGTTGTCACTCGACCCCTCTGCCCTGGACGTACTGCTCTCCTGGGAAACCGATTCACTCGAGATGACGGTGCAATTCGATGCGGAGGTTCAATCCGAACTCGCCCTCTCGGTGGATATCTCGGAGTTGATTGCCGCATCAAACGATCAAAGCGACGCGTTTGATTTGGTAACGGAAATCGTGGACGTGTCGGGGGCGAGCATGCTGGATGTCTCTGCAACTCTTTCGAGTTTCCTCACGTTCGGTGTCGATGTGGGTGACGTGGTGGCAGGAGCCAGCGGGGCAACTCCTGAGTTTTTTGTTGGCGATCAAACGGGGCTTGAGGCGACTCTGAAAGTCGATGCGACGGATCTCGACACGAACATTGCGGTCGGTCCGCTTGGATTGTTTGTCGTTGACGGAACGATCACGTTGGACGCTGATGGCGATTCCTCCACCGCGGCGCCGGCTCTTTTGTCGGCCGGTTTGGCCGCCACGACGAACGGCCGGTATGCGAACGTGACGGGCTTGAGTGAGGACGACGTTGAGTCCACGTTTGACGCTGGAGCCTCGATCGTCCTTCCGCTGTACTTTCCGACCGAAGCAGAGCCAGTCGGTGGAACGACCGTTGACGACGCCAACGCCTTGATCGCCGGCATCGGCAATCTCGCAGGATTGTTCAATTCCGAGGATCCCGAGGTGGCACTTCAAGGTCCAGACCTCAACGCGCTGATCAATGATTTTGACCCGCTCGAAGAAGGTGTCCGCGCACTAGCGGAAGGTCTGGATGCACTTCTGCAAAAAATTGAGATACTTCTTCGTGAGCAGGTTCTCAATCAAAACCTACCGATGGTCGGCGAACGACTCGAAGCGGCGGCTGACTTCTTGAAAGACGTTCGCGAACAAGCCTTGCCGATCCTTCGCGACCGACTGACGCCGCAAGCCTTGGTGGATGAGATCAAACTCGTTCTTCATGACGCTCTCGGGAGCGTGATGCGGCTGAGTGATTCCAACGCGGACGGTAACATCGATCACTTGGATATCGATTTGGCGATCGATGCAGGGGCGGGAACGGTCGAGCTTCAACTGCCGCTCGGTGGGGACTATTCGGTCGCGGCCGACATTGACTTTGACCTTGGTTTGCCGGCCCTCGGGTTAGAACTCGACGGCGGTGTTGTTGCCTCACTGGATTGGGCGATTGACATCGGCGTTGGCATCAACCCCACGGACGGTTTTTACGTCGACACCACTCACGTCAACGAGATCGAGTTGTCAGCCGAGGTCACGCTTCCGAGCGTCGAGCTGACCGGTTCGTTGGGGTTGTTTCAGGTCACGGTCACCGACCAAGGCTCCCAACTCAGCGGCGACTTCGCGGTCGATTTGCGTGAGCCCTCCGGTGACGGAAAGTGGACCACGAGCGAGCTGGTTGCCGGTACAACGCCGCTAGCAGATCTCGTTGATGTCACGCTTACTGGTGGCGCATCGGTGAACTTGGGGCTCGTTGCTGGGACCACGTTGGTGCAGTTGCCGGAACTTCACGCGGACTTAGTGCTCGATTGGGAATTCGGCGGTAGCAACCTTGCCGGTAGCATCGACCGACTAGCCATCGAAAATATCGAACTCGACTTGGGTTCTTTCATTACAGGATTCGCTGGCGACATCCTCGGCAAAGTTCAAGAAGTGCTCGCACCGATTCAACCGATCGTTGACGTGCTGACGGCTCCGCTACCGGTCGCCAATGATCTCGAGTTCCTCGTGGACACGTTTGCCGCGGAGACCACACCCAATGACGCGGTGAACCTCTTAGATTTCGCTTCGCTGCTTGGCAATGTCGACGTTGACATGCTCGACGCGATCGTGCAAATCGTCGATCTCGTGAATTCGGTTCCCGTTCCCGCAGCGGGCGAGTCGGTGATGATTCCACTGGGCGAAATCGTTCTCATCGATGGAACGCCAACCGACCCGTCCGGCATCAGCACGAATTCGGCAACGGTGAACGAGAAAGACTTGTCCGAAGAACTCGACAATTATTCGGGCAGCGAGGAACAAGAGAGATTCGCGAGCGAGTCCGCGAGCTTTCTTCAGCGGATGTCCGAGGTCAAAGGCGGTGGTTTTCAATTCCCGATCTTGCAGAATCCTGCGAGCCTGATTGGTGTGATGCTCGGACAAGATGCGACGCTCTTTGCGTACCAAACGCCGAGACTGTCGGCTGACTTTTCGATGGGAGTGACGATCCCGATCACGGGGCCATTGGCGATCGAATTTGTCGGCGGAATTGGCGTCGATGCACAATTCTCGTTTGGCTACGACACGCTGGGGCTGCGAAACTTTATTGACACAAAGAAACCGGAGGATCTGTTGGATGGGTTCTTCGTCAGTGACCGCGAAAACGTCGATGGAACCGGATCGGATGTTGATGAAGTCACGTTGCGTGGCAGTTTGGAGGCTTTCGCGACCATCACGACGGGAGTTGCGAGTGTCTCGGTCGGCGGCGGGATCTACGCGACCGTCGGGGCTAATTTGCATGACAACAACCATGATGGCAAAGTCCGCGTGCAGGAGATCCTCGAGAACCTGCCGCTCTGTGTCTTTGACTTCAACGGTTCGCTCTCGGCCGGCTTGCGTGTCAAGGCGCAGGTGCTCGGCGTTCCTTTCAGTGAAGACATCGCTCGGGTCCGTCTGCTCGAGTTTGGCACCAGTTGTGTGGATGCCGACAATCTGTCACTTGGCGAATTGGATTCCGATGGTGTTTATCGACTCTTCGCCGGCGACACCGCACATCGACGGGAGGTCGGTCAGGGCATCACGGACGAATACGCGACGTTCTCAAAATCGATTGATGAGGACGGCAATGAGGTTTTAGAAGTAAGTGCGTTCGGCGTTACGGAGACGGTCCGCGGCGTCACTCAAGTCATCGCCGATGGTGGAGACGGTGATGACACTTTCATCGTGTATGGTGACCTCGACATTCCCGTGAACTTCATCGGCGGCAGTGGCGATGATGAGTTGATCGGAGGATCAGGGGCAGACGTGCTTCTCGGCGGCGGCGGCGATGATCTCATCCAAGGCAACGATGGTTCTGACACGATCACCGGCGGTTCAGGCAATGATGTCCTCGAAGGAGGCGAAGGGAACGACGACATCCGGGGTGGAGACCGTGATGACTACATTCTCGGTGGCGCCGGCAACGACGTGATCGATGCCGGACACGGTCAAGACATCGTCTTCGGTGGTCGCGGCATGGATCGAATTGACGGAGACATCGGCAACGATGAACTCTACGGAGATGAGGGAACCGACATTATCAATGCGGGCGAGGGCAATGACGTTGTTGAGGGCGGACCCGGAGACGACTCCATTCACGGTAATGACGGCGACGATGTCCTGCACGGCAACTCTGGCGATGATTTCGTGCATGGCGGCGACGGACAGGATGAAGTCAATGGAAACGCCGGGAACGACATTTTGTACGGTGGATACGAAGAAGATGTCATCAGCGGAGGTTTGGGAAGCGATGTCGCGTTTGGTGGAAATGAAGTCATCGGCGAACGTCACGACAACAGTAGCGACATCATTCGGGGTGGCGACGACAACGATTTCTTGATCGGTGACGATGGGGAAATCCTCGACTTTGACGGCGCGTTTTACGTGATCAATGTCCTTGGTGGTTCCGGAGCAGATCACATCGAGGCTGGTGACGGTGATGATTGGGTCCACGGGGTCGGCGGCGATGACACCCTCTTTGGCGAGTCGGGCAACGATCACGTGATCGGCGGCGAGGACGCCGATCAGATTTTTGGACAGGACGGCAACGATTGGCTGGAAGGCGGACTCGGAGACGATTTCCTCGAAGGCAACGCCGGCAACGATTGGATCGGAGGGGGGCGCGGCGCGGACTGGATCGACGGCGGTGCCGATGGCGACGAATTGCACAGCCACGACACGGGTGGTTTTGAACCCTGGCATGTCAGCTACGTCGAAACGGAAGATGACGGAGCGGAGGACGTGATCTTTGGACGCGGCGGTAACGATGAGATCATCGGTGGAATCGGAAACGACCTGATCGATGCGGGTACGGGAGCGGATGGCGTGATCGGCGGGCTTGGCGACGACCGAATTGACGCGGGACTTGGAAACGATGAAATCGACGTTTCGTTTGGCAGTGACACCGTTGTCGGACAATGGGGCGACGACACGATCAGCGTTGGAAGCGACTTGTTCGAGAGAATCGATGGTCAACACGGTGCAAAAACGGTCGCAGCCGATCAGTTCTCCAATGATGCCACGAATCAATTGGTCTATCGCGGAACGGGCGCTACACTGGACCTCGCTGACGCCGCTGTGGCTCTCAAACTGAGCGATATCGATCGGATCAATGCGGAGAGTGCATCCGGTTTTAGGATCACACTCGATCGTAAGTCGGTGGTGCAAATCACGGACGAATCGAACACGCTTCGGTTGGACCTCAACGGAACGGCGGATGCGAGTTTGGATGGAGAATGGCAGGAACAGGGAACGATTCAGATTGACGGAGTCACATACCGTCGGTTGACCAGTGGGCCGGCGACATTAGTTGTTACCGACCTCAAGACTCAGCACAACGGATCGTTGCCCCACGATGTCAACGGCGACGGAGAAATCACGCCACTCGATGCGCTCCTGGTGATCAACGCGATCGGTCGCGGAAAAACAATCGCGGCCCTCACGCCTGACGCGGGTTTGCCTCAGTGGGATGTCAACGGTGACAACTTGATCACGCCGGTCGACGCGCTGCGGGTGATCAACGAGATCGGAGTACTGGCAGGTTCATCCGCCGGGCGGCCCAAAAGCGAAGGCGAGATGCCTCCGTTGTTTTGAGCGAACACAGATGGATTATGCCGTTTCACTCGGAGTGGCATCCCCTTCCACGCGATCTTCCAGAACACGACGTGGAACTGCGATTCGATAGCGTCGGAATTCTCGGAAGAGAGGGATCAGGTTGAACATCAGCACGAGCATCCCGATGCAATAGGAGAGCAGTGCGACTTCGAGGGGGATGCCGTTGTCGAAGATCTCGATGAACGTCCAACTCCAGTTGAAGCAATGGAGGGCGGTGTAGCTGCCGGAAACCTCGCCGAGGAGCAGAACGTCGATGGTGGACGGCACCAGGGGGCCGAGAAAGAGCAGTCCGATGGCGATGATCAGTGGGATCACAAACGTGGGGCCGACTCTTGCAATGAACGGCATCGAGAGGAGCCGAGCGGTTCCCAAGTAGCCGATGAGCAAGCCGGTCATCGCAAACGCGGTGACCCAAGGGGGCGTTTCGACGCTCCTGTCGACATCGAGTTGCATGGCGATGAGTCCGGCAACGCCAAAGACGGTCATCCCGGCAACGGCGGTCGACACCACAAACATGAAGCCGGTTCCTGGTCCGGGCATCCACCACGAGAACAACGCTCGCGTGCCGAAGGTGCTTGGCAATTCGCGGCGAACTCGAGGACTGATCTCGTTTGACTCGCCGAGCATCAGAGTTCCCGCGAAGAACCAGTAGATGGTCATGAACATCATTCCGATGTTCATCCATTCGACTTCTTCGGTTGCCCATGCGGCGTAAGACATCGTGACGATCCAAAAAATTTGCTGGCCGAACATGATCATCCGCAACCGCGTGGACCGGTTTTCGGTCATCGGCGCGATCGACGCGCTGGCGGCGGCAAGAAAGAGGATGACGAAGGAAAGCGCCATCCCGAAGCCGGAAATGAAACCGAACCAAGTTCCGCTCCATCGACCGGGAATGACTCCCTCAAAGACCATGCCACAACACGTGAATTCCACGATGGCGATGAATGCGACCAGTCCGACAAGCAGGAACGTCTGCAGTGTTCGTCCTTTGGCGACCGTCGACAACACGAGACCGAGCGATGTCAGCACGGTGGCGATGACGAAGGCGATGACGATGCAAAGGGCGATCGTCGAGATCCCGATGCCCCGCAAAAGGTAGGTGAAGGCGAGGCAAGGCACGATGGCTGAAAAGTAAATCAGCATCTGAAGCATCGCGCTGTTCATTTTGCCTGACACGATTCGCCAGGCTGACAGTCGAGTGATCGCGAGCATTTCGTAAGTCCCCTCGTCCAACTCTGCGGCGAGCGAACGAAACGCGACGATCGGAACAAAGGCGAACATCGACACGGAAAGGATGACGAAGTAGCCGCCCATGACGGAATCGCCACTCGGGACGTAATAGACATCCGGCGAATTGAAGACGATCGCCATCACCGTCCAGAGGCAGGAAGCGGTCAGCAGCAGAAAGAACGTGACGACGAACTGTTTGCTTTTCAGCGATTGACGCGCTTCCTTGACCAAGATCGGATTCAACCACGAGGTCGCGTTGGAAACGGTTCGATCGACCCATCCCCAGAATCCAGTGCCCTCGGGATCGAGCGCGAGCGGATGGTAGGGCGCGACGGTTTCACCGCTGCCACCCAAGCCGACGTCGGCATTTTCTTCTTCTTCGGTCGCCATTTCCGATGATGCTTCGCTCATTGAACCTGCCCCGAGGTGACTTTGAGGAACAAGTCTTCGAGAGACTCATCGAGCAGGCGATATTCGAGAATGGGCAATCCCGCCTCGCAGAGTTGATGAAGAACCTTGGTTTGCGACGGTGGCCCACCATTGAGTTTGAATCGGATCGAGCCGGCGTGCTCACGGACTTCCTCAATGTCATCCATCGAGGTGAGTATTTCGATCGCACGGGGGAGTTCGCCGCTAAGCACAAGCATTATTTCGCGATGCTGCTGCGACCGAGACTTCAATCCATCGACCGTGTCGTTGGCGAGCAACTGGCCTCGCTCAATGATGCCGACTCGATCACACATCTCGGCCAATTCGCTGAGAATGTGACTGCTGATGAGGATCGTTTTTCCCTCGGCGGCCAAGGCCCGAATGATCTGTCGCAACTCGATCCTTGCCCGAGGATCGAGTCCTGCCGCCGGTTCGTCGAGAATCAGGACGGAGGGATCGTGTACCAGGGCACGGCCGAGGCACAAACGTTGCCTCATGCCTTTGCTGAGTCCGGTGATCGGCTTTTCGGCCATATTGCGAAGGCCGGTGAAGTCCATGACCCAACGGAGACGCCGCGTCCGTTCGCGACCGACCAACCCGTTGGACCGCGCGAAGAAATCCAGGTACTCGGCGCAGTTCGTATCCGGGTATGAGCCGAAGGCGTCGGGCATGAATCCGAGTCTTCGCCGAACACGGTCGGGATCGTTCACCGACGAGAGGCCTTCGATGAACGCGTCACCGGAGGTCGGCAACTCGAGCGTTGAAAGGATCCTCATGCTGGTTGTCTTGCCGGCGCCGTTGGGGCCGATGTAGCCGAAGACACTTCCCCGCGGCACCATGAACGAGACGTCGTCGACCGCTCGTGTCGGGCCGAAGATCTTGGTCACGTTTTGCAGCTCAAGCATCGGACCTTGCCACACCGTTGCCGGTGGCTGGCCGTTGCTCGTTCCCTCTTGGACGCCATCGTTCACGGTAGCAAACCTCCGATCAAGCGAATGGATTGCTCCGGCGTGCAGTCGCGAATTGCGAATCGAGATTCGGGAACCTCGGTGATGATCAAAAATGAATTCGTCTTTGGCGACTCGATGACACGTTTGAAATGTTGCTCGACGAAACTTCGGTCCGCAAAGCCGTTTTGGACACGGTACGGGACAGAGGCGGTGGTCGTGAGAGGTACCAAAGCCTCTTGTTGTGTCAAGCGCGTCGCGAACTCTTCAAACTCGGTTTGCCGCATGACTTGTGTCTCGCTTGCCGCGACCGATTCGGCGATCCAGTAGTTTTTTTGTTTGTCACAAACGAGGACGGCTTGAAGCTCGGTATCCCAACGATTGGTTAACTTCGGAGGGCTGGCCGAAAAGTCGACCTCGATAGGACACGTCCCTGTTTCGGGTAGCGTTGTCAGGAACTGGGTTTGGGTACGTGTTTCAAGAAAGTCGCCACCATAACGTCGACCGCTCGCGTTTTCCTCAACGCGGTATCTGCCCGGCGAGTTGTCATTCGAGCTGAAGTAGCGGTATTGGGTGATTCGCTCGGGGTAGATGATCGGTAGTGCAAGTGTGTCTCGGTCGAACTGTAACCCGAGGCGGCTGTCGACCACCGTGTAGTACGTTTCCCGCGATTGATTCACGATCGGGCAATTCTCTAGGCCTCCACGTGCATCGATCCACGACAGCATCCGCACGCGTCCTCGGTTCGAAAAACCGTCTGAAGCAAAGGCGTAGAAGAAGAGGCCTGTTGTGGCGAGAAATGCGAGAGCGGGTGCAAGAAAGTAGAGCAAATACAGTCGACGATTTCTTCGCAGGGAGAAGTACAAGATGGGACCGATCAGCACCACAAAGATAACGTTGAATCCGATGAACATCGTTACCGGCGGTCCCCCGACTGCGTTCATCAACCAAGCCCAGTAGCTGTCGCTGCCGTTCGCATAGTCGACACCCTGGCGGTAGTTCCATTGTTGGGTTTGCTTGGTGAGTCCTTTCCATAACTGGAAGGAGCCCGGGAATGGATCTTCGGTCGTAATCAATGCGACACGTCCAAGTCCGTAGGAACCGAGTCTCACGGTCTCAAGCAGTTGCTTGCGTTTGACCTCCTCGGTCATCGGGTGCTTCGCGTCGACCAGGGCCTGGTAGGCATCGCGTCGGTATGTCCCCGACGACGTGTAGCCTTGGTTGTAGGAACGCGACCACGTCTCGTACTCGACCGAACTGCGGATGTTCTCTTGGCGGAGTTCGAGTCCCTGCGACGGGTCTTGGGCGTATTTGAAACCAGAGTCGGTTGGCGGGAGGCCGCCCAGTAACTCGTTCGCAGCGGTCGTTCCTTTCGGTGCCGCGTAGAGCCAGAGTTCGCCTCCCGTCGAAACCCACTTCAAGAGAGGTGCGATGGATTCGGGGGCCTCTGACGCAAGTCGTTCGAACACGGGATAGGGAGCAACCATCACGTCGAGTTGGCTGTAGGCGAGCCAGCTCTCGGGTAGCTCTTTCTCTTCGAGTACCCGGAAACGTGCGAACCCAAAGTCCAATCGATCGAGGTAGTCGCGGGCCTCTTTTTCACTGAAGCGTTCCGTTTTCACGGACTCGTCGATGGGACCCCGGCCAAAAACGGTGACGAGTGTGCGAAGGTCGGGAAAGACGGCCCATGGCTCGCCGCTGGTGGCAGCATCATGGGGCACGATGATGCCGAAGCCCACTTCCTGCCCCCAGTCCATCACGGGCTGGCTGATCGCCAAGTGGGTTGGAAGTTTCCCGAGTGGCCGGCCATCTTCGTAGACACGCATCCAACAGCTCTGCCACCGGTGAAAATGCGGGACGAGCACGGTCGTCTCAAAACTCTTGGCGTCTTGTGGAATGGTGACGCGACATTCGAATTGGTGATCCAGTTCGGCAGCGTATTGGTCGCGAGGACGAAAGCGGAGCGTCAGTTCCCGTTGACGATTGAATTGCTTTCCGAGCGGCTTGAACTGAATCTTGATCGGATGAAAGCCTTCATTGCCGAGCCGCGGCGCGGACATCGTCATTGTGAGGCCGGCTTTGGTCGGTTGGGACGGACCGACGCCGAGTGGGATGTCTTCGCCGCGAGTGACTGCGGCGAGAAAGACGACGAGGCAGATCGCTAGTAGGCAACGCGAAATCATTTCTGTTCAGGCATCTCCGCGGTAGGAGCATGAACGCGTTCCTGCTCTTGGGCCGGCGCCGCTGCCGCGCCGATCTCGGAAAAGATCATCGCCAAGCCGAATGTGACGAGGTACAGCAGCACCGGTAGCAGCGCCGTTGCAATTCCGATCGATGCCATGATTGCCCACAGCTGCTGTGCTGTCGCGGCTTGATGAAAGACCGCCATGATCACGGCGCTCAGGGCTACCAAACCGATCAGGCCGATCAGGGGAATCTGCGGGAGCAGAGGCTCTTTGCGGGGTCCGGTCAATGTTCACTCCAACGAAACGGTGCGGTGTCAGGATACCAGACTGAGGCCGGGCGGTCCGCTAGGAGGGGTTCGTTGGGTCGAGCGAGTCATTGCTTGATGTGCAAAATAAAAACGGCCTCGCGATGAAGCGAGGCCGTTTCGAATTTCGATCAAGGTCGGCCGCTCAGCGGCCGGGAGACCTTACTGGCAGTCCGAGCAGCCGGCGCCGGTCGCCATCGGTGCCGGAGCAGCCATGACGGGAGCCGGAGCGACAACCGATGCACCGCAATCCGAGCAGCCAGCACCGACAGCGGGAGCAGCCGTAGCGCCGTAGCTGTAAACCGGAACTTGGACGGTCGTCGGAACTTGCTTGCAGACCTGAACCTGAACAGCCTTCATCGAGGTGACGGGGACGCTCACGGTGTAGTTTTCCGGCACTTGTTCGACAACGTTTTCGCAAACGGTGACGTTGTAGGTGCGGGTGCGAGTCTGCGGCACGTTGACGGTGTAGTTGACTTGACGCTCACGGGTTTCCGATTGCATGCGAGTCTTGGTCACCGTACGGGTGCGGGTTTCGGTGGTCATCGTCGTTTGGGGAACCATGCGGGTGCGGGTTTCCATACGATTCTTAGTGACAGGAACCATGCGAGTGCGAGTCTCGGTGGTCATCGTGGTGACCGGAACCGTTCGCGTGCGCGACTCGGTGCGGTACTTAGTGACTTCACGAGTACGCTCTTCTTGACGGGTCTTGGTCACGTTGACCATGCGAGTACGAGTCTCAGTGCTCATCTCGGTGTAAGGAACTTCGCGGGTGCGAGTTTCCATCTTGGTCTTCGTCACGGGAACGGTACGAGTACGAGTCTCGGTGGTCATTTCCGTGTAAGGAACTTCGCGGGTGCGAGTTTCCATGCGGCACTTTTGCACGTTGACGGTACGAGAACGCGTCTCGGTTTGCATCGTGGTCACGGGAACTTCACGAGTGCGAGTTTCCATACGCTGCTTGGTCACGGGGACTTCGCGAGTACGAGTCTCAGATCGGTACTTGGTGACCTCACGAGTGCGGTCTTCCATTCGCGATTTTTGAACCGCGACGCTACGAGTGCGTTGCTCGGTGCGGTACTTGGTCACGTTGACCATACGCTGACGAGTTTCTTGACGCTGCTTGCTAACCGAGACCATACGAGTCTTGGTTTCGGTGGTGTAGCTGGTCGTCGTGTAGGTGTAAGGCTCTTGCGTGACCTGTTGTTGATAGGTCGTCTTCGGAACCTGCTTGGTAACGACGTTGGGGACCCAAACCTGACGGTAGGTCACCGCGGGAGCACACGGAGCCGGTGCAGCAGCGACTGCTCCACCAGCACATGCGCCACATCCGGTCGCGGGGGCCGGTGCCGTTGCACATCCGCCGCAAGCCGGAGCTGGAGACGAGCATCCGCAGCCGGTTGCGACTTCGCCGCATCCGCCACATCCGCTGCCAGCAGAGACAGCGACAGGAGCCGGAGCAGCAGCGACTGCTTGGCACTGGTAGCTACCTTGGTCTTCGGTGACGGTTTCCATCGTGGTGACGGGAACGCACTTGGTGACGCTGCGGTAAGCGGTTTGAGTTTGCGTCACGGGGACTTGAACCGTGTAAGTCTGAGCGACTTCTTCGGTGTAAGGGACGCAGACGGTGTAGCTCTGAGCAACTTGCTCGGTGTAGGGCACGCTAACCGAGTAAGGCTGTTCAACGGTCTCGGTGTAGGGAACGCTGACTTGATACGTTTCAGTTTCGGTGTAAGGCACGCTCACGGTGTAGCTTTGCGTGATGGTCTCGGTGTACGGGACGCACACTTGGTACGACTCGGTGCGAGTCGACGTGACCGGAACCTGGACCGAGTAAGTTTGCTCGATAGCTTCGGTGTAAGGAACCTGAACCTGGTAGCTCTCGGTGCGGGTCTTTTGAACCGGAACCGAAACGGTGTAAGCCTGCTCGACGTTCTCGGTGTAAGGGACGCTGACCTGATAGGTTTCAGTGCGGCTCTTAGTGACCGGGACTTGGACCGTGTAAGCCTGTTCGACTTGCTCGGTGTAAGGCACGGTGACGCTGTACGTCTCAGTTTCCGTGTAAGGGACCGAAACCGAGTAAGACTGCTCGACTTGCGAGGTCTTGGGGACTTGAACCGTGTAGGTCTGAGCCACTTCTTCGGTGTAAGGAACGCAGACTTGGTAAGACTGCTCGACTTGCGTCGTCACGGGAACTTGAACCGTGTAAGGCTGTTCCTCGGTGTAGGAAACCGGGACTTGAACGGTGTAAGTCTCGGTCTTCGTTCGCGTCTCGGGGACGTTCACGACGTAGGTCTGCTGGCGAGTTTGCACCTTGGCGACGCGACGGGTCACGTTTCGCATGCGGGTGCGAGTTTCCGTTTGATACGTGGTGGTCGGGACCATGCGGGTCTCCGTCACCATTTGGTTACGCATCACGGTTTGAGTCTGGTAACTGACCGAGGGGCCACATGCACCGCCCGCGCCAGCTCCAGCAACAACGGCACCTTCAGCGGCACATGGCGACCCGCTTGCGCAGGCTCCACAATCTCCGCATTGGGCAGAAGCGGTGACGGCGCAAAGAAGCGCTGCACACACTGCTGCGATGCCCTGGAACATTCGTCTAGTCATTCTAAGGATTCCTCCAAAAAGTCTCACAGCCTGTGAGGCAAAGATGGAAATACGAGAGGTTTTAACGGCTGCGTAGGCTGGGTCAGCCCAGACGGCTAGAATTTAGGCCCGGCGAACCGGCTGTCAACATTCCGACTGGCGAGAGTCCGCAAATTGCGAGGATTACCTAGTCGGAACAGAATGCCAGGGTCATTTTGGCCACACCGTCACCCACCGTCTAAGCGTGTTTGGGCACGGGAACCCGCTTTGCCTTGTCAGTAGGGCGGATGCTTGCCCGGTACTCTCGGGGCGAAAAATACGCGGGAAATTGCGTTCGTCCCTGTGCAAGGAAGCATTAGATTATGTTTCGAAGAGAGTGGGAAAAAGGTTTTCGGACCGCTCCCATCGGGTTGGCGCGATTAATGGGAAATTCCTTTTTCGCAAACGCGGTGTCATGACGATAACGCGTGCATTCACGTGAAAATCTTGTTGGCGACTACGGGAAGCGACCTTCGGAGGGGGCGTGGTCGGGCTGGCAGGGGTTGCGTGGGTTACAGGCATTTCGGTTTGTGGTCAGAGGCAATCAATGACTCGATCCACCTCAGGCGGCGACGGAGAAACTCGCACCACGCCGACGCGATTGATCTGCGTCGGTGACGCTGAGACTCTACCCACGGGGTACTCACCCGACGAGGTGATGGTCCTCGACTCATCGGCGACCGTCCTCGATCAGCTCTCAGAAGCGTCGATTGAGGGCGTTTGGATCGCCCGCGACATACTTCCCGAGCTGGGAGAGCTTCGTGGCCTTTGCATGAGCGGCCTCATGCTCCGCGATCTCCCCGAGGGCGCCGCGCTGCTCGACGACAAGAATCGGGTGCTCTGGGCCAACCGCCGGCTCAAATCCTGGGCATTCAAGGACAGCGATGATCCGGTGGGGGAGACCATCTACGAGATGATGGGGAACCCCGACATCATGGGTTCGGACGTGTGTCCCTTTCACACGGCACTCTCAACCGGCGAAGAAAGCAGCGGCACCTTTCAAACGCACGACAACCGATATTTCCAGGTTCGTGCGGCGCCCGTCGGTGACACCCGACCGCAGCGACAGCTGGTCGTCACGGTGGGCGATATCACCGAGGAAATCTTGCAGCAGCAGAAGCTCGCTGCGATCCATCGCGCCGGACGTGAACTCGCCGACCTTCGTCCCACCGAAATCTTTCAGATGGGTGTTGATGAACGGATCGAATTGCTGAAAGACAACATTCGTCACTACCTCAACGACCTTTTGAATTTCGAAGTCATTGAGATCCGGTTGCTGGAGCAGGCAAGCGGGCATCTCGTGCCTCTGTTGAGCGTCGGGATCGATCAAGAGGCGGCCGACAGGCAACTTTACGCACACCCTCAGGGGAACGGCATCACCGGTTACGCCGCTTCACGGGGAACCAGCTACGTCTGTTATGACGTCGAGATCGATCCGCTTTTCATCCCCGGTGTCGCCAACTCGCGGAGTTCGCTGACGGTTCCGTTGATTTTGAATGACCGAGTTCTCGGTACCATCAACGTGGAGAGCCCCGAGGTCGCGGCGTTCAACAAGAGCGACTTGCAATTCCTCGAGATCTTCTCACGCGATATCAGCTACGCACTGAACACACTCGAGTTGCTTGTCGCACAAAAAGCCGACACAGCCCAGCAGAGTTGCAACGCAATTCACAGTGCCGTCGCGATGCCCGTCGATGAGATTCTCAACGATGCCGTCAACGTGATGGAAGACTACATCGGCCACTCATCGGACGTCGTCGATCGTATCCGGCGGATCCTGAAGAATGCCCGCGACATCAAGCAAACGATTCAACAGATCGGGCAACGGATGACGCCGATCGAGGCAGTGCCTCCCGGTATCGGTTCGGACGAGCATGTGGCTCTCCGCGGCAAACGCATTTTGGTCGTCGATGAAGACGGCACCGTTCGGGAGGATGCGCATCGTCTGCTCGAACGCTATGGCTGCATCGTTGAGACGGCGCAGCGAGGGGATGAAGCCGTCCTGATGGTGCGTGACGGTGGTCAGAACGGCAACCAATACGACATCGTCATCAGCGACATCAAGTTGCCGGAGTACAGCGGCTTTCAATTGATGATGCGTCTAAAGAAGATCATGGACCCGGTGCCGATGATCTTGATGACGGGCTTTGGTTACGACCCAGGTCACTCGATTGTTAACGCGCGGCAAAACGGGTTGCATCCCAACGCGCAACTCTTCAAGCCATTCCGGCTCGACCAACTCATCGATGTCGTCAAAACGGTTCTGGAAGCGGGTGGTGCAGCCCCGCCGGTGACGCCCAGTGTCCCCGATGCTCAAAACGCTGGCTCAGCGAAGTCCGGCTCCGATGACGTCAAACCGTCGGTGGAGCAGCAAACGGGTTGAGCCGTTGCTTGGGCTGTGGTCTCTGCACGGACTCGTGTGCCGGATGCACCGTAAAGTCCCCGCCGGTCGCAATGGCTGCGATCTGTTGACAGAGTTCCGCGGCATCGATGTAGCGGGCGTGCGAACTCAGACTTGTCAGGCCGTGGTCGCGATAGGCGATCGGATACTCGACGGGGCCTTTGTCCGTTCGGACGATCAAAACAACGAAGTGCAATTGGTGAAAACACCCTGCAGGACGAACCGACTGCAGCGAGACATCAATCAACGAACTCGGGGTGAAGTGATAGCGAGCTCGGTCGCCTTCCATCCACACGCCGTCTCTGTCGACGCGCAGCAACATCACGTCTGCGGCGGTTTCGAGACGAGGCGACCTCCAGTTCTCTCTCGGCACCCACTCCGCCATTCGAGTTTGCCTGTTCGGCGACACGAGGGCGTGTTTGCCACGTCGGCGAACGACACGATTCAGCCGCCAGTGTAGACAGCGATTGGTGGGCCACTCGGGATAGGAGAGCAACCAGAAAGCAAGGATGCTCATGGACATGCCGACACCGCCGAGCACGGTCCACGTCGTCCAGACGGACTTGGCGAGTGAAGCGAGTCCCGCGAGAAAGATGAGTGGCAACGCCGTGAGGAATGCCGGCGCGATTCCAATAAAGAGCGTCGTTGCCATCGCCCAGGGCGCCGAAAGGACGCGGCCTGGCGGAAGGGATTCGGTATGTGCGAGGTGCGGTGCGTCCATCCCGAATAGCCTAACAACGACCCGTTTGCATCGAGACGCGGCGTCTCGTCATGATTCAAAAAAAGCGGGCGGCGGTTCGGGTTGGAGGGGCTGCGGAGAAGCAATGCCGCGGGGAATGAAGTCTGCTTCTGGGCTGACGCTACAATCGAGAGCCTGTTACCTCCCCGCATCCTGACCCAACATCCCCTCAAGATCGAGATGTCCGAATTCATCAGCCGTCGTGGCTTATTGGCCGGTTCCGCAGTTGCCGCCGCCGCTTCAGCGGTCGCCGCCGACGATCCCATCAACGGCACACCTTCGGTAGACGCCTCCGAGGGGCGTTTGAATCAAGGCGTTTGTCATTGGTGCTATCGAAAGAAAATGTCACTCGAAGAGATGTGCGTTGTCGCGAAATCGTTGGGGCTCGTCGGGATTGATCTGATGAAGCCGGACCAGTTTCCGTTGCTAAAGAAGCACGGCTTGGTCGCAACGATGACTCAGTCTCACTCGCTCCAGGATGGACTTTGCGACACCAAGTTTCACGAGGCGAGCTTGGAGCAAATCAACGCAGCGATCGAAGCGACGGCGAAGGAGGGTTGGAAGAACGTCATTTGCTTCAGCGGAAACGCTCGCGGAATCGATCGCGAGACCGGTATGAAGAACTGTGTCGATGCACTCAAGAAGATCGTGCCTGTTGCCGAAAAGGCGGGGGTCACGCTTCAGATGGAATTGCTGAACAGCAAAGTCAACCACAAGGATTACATGTGCGACAACAGCACGTGGGGTGTTGAGTTGGTCAAGCGTGTTGGCAGCGACAACTTCAAGCTGCTTTACGACATCTATCACATGCAGATTATGGAAGGCGATGTGATTCGCACGATTCAAGACAACCACCAGTACTTTGGTCACTACCACACCGGTGGAAACCCGGGGCGAAACGAGTTGGATGAAACCCAAGAGCTCTTCTATCCGGCAATCGCGCGGGCGATCGCCGAAACAGGTTTTGAAGGCTACTACTGCCACGAGTTCATTCCGAAGCGTGATCCCGTCGCTGGGCTGACCGATGCGGTCCGTCAGTGCAACGTATGACGAGTGAACGATGGACATCACAGATCACGCCCGTGAATTGGTCGAGCATCTCGCCGCAAAGGAGCAGCGATTGGTGTTAGCCGAAAGCTGCACCGGTGGTCTGATCGCCGCGACGCTGACAACCATCCCGGGCGTGTCCGCCTGGCTAGCGGGCTCGCTTGTCGTTTATCAGGAAGAATCCAAGCAGAAGTGGCTTGGGGTGGCGGAAGAAACGCTACAGGAGCACACGGCGGTGAGTGCACAGGTCGCACATCAAATGGTGGCCGGTGCGCTTTCGACGACGCCTCACGCCGACATCGCGGGAGCGGTCACAGGCCACCTCGGTCCGGGGGCGCCCGAGGATCAAGACGGATTGGTTTTCATTGGGGTCGGCCGTCGCGGTCAGCCGCCCAAGATTCATGGGCTGGTATTAGAAAAAACGAAACGCGTGGCGAGGCAACGTGAGGCCGCGATCGCAGTTGTCTGTGAACTGTGCACGTTGGTCGTGCGTGATTGAGCGTTCATCGGTGAGGGGAGTCATATGGGCATGAGCCACACTCGCTATTTCATTTTGGCGGCTGCGATCATTGCTGCGGCGGGTTCCGTGGCAGGGGAGGAGCACGCGTGGTCACAACCGCCAACGCGGAACCAGTTGAAGGCAACTCCTGGCTGGGTTCATCGAACCATTCAGAGTGAGTTCATGCCATCGGTGATGGGTTACTCGGTCGTTTTGCCTCCGGGTTACGACAGCGAAACCGACCGGCGTTACCCCGTCGTTTATTGGCTTCACGGGGGCGGGGGCAATGAGTGCTCGGACGTTTGGAATTCACGAATCTGGGGCAAGCTTTCGGGCGAAGGCGAGATCGGTGAAGTCATTCTGGTTTATCCCAATGCCGGGCGATCCAGCTACTGGGATCATCACGATGGCAAAGTCCGAATGGAGTCGTTCATCGTTCACGAGTTGATTCCGGAAGTCGATGCAACATTTCGTACTGATGCTCGGCGGCAAGCGAGGGCCGTTCATGGGTTTTCAATGGGGGCCAGCGGTGCATTGAAGTTTGCGATCAAGTACCCGGAGTTGTTCTGTTCGGCGGTGGCCTATGGCGGCGGTGCGATTGACTTGGAAACAACGCAAGACGCTTTTGTGAAGCGGTTTGTTCAACGCAACCTCAACAGCGATCCTGAGCTCATTCGAAAGAACAACACTTATCGAATGCTGCGCGAGAATCAGGATCGGCTTCGCAAACGCGGCGTCAGGTTCCTCTTGATCTGCGGCAACGAGGACGCGTGGAAAGCGTCGGCGGTAACGTTTCACGAGGAGTTGCGCGGGAGTGGATTGGATTGTGAATGCTTGTTGTTGCCAGGCGTCGGCCATGAGATCGGAAAACTGATGCAAGCGAAGGGGCGCACGGCCGCCTTGTTTCAAGATGATATTTTCCGGTCCGTGTCGCAAAACTGAGAGTCAACGTTCGTGGTCCGCGGCGGACGCGAGAAGTTGATTGCGGGTGGGCGAATGGACGGGTGATGGAGAGACATGGGGGCGTCGACACACGGTCACTGCGCGCCCTGCCGGGGTGGTTGCGAGAAAGCCTGAGCGGCTGAGCACGTCGGGCGAGTTCTGGGAGGACGATTGTGAACGCAGAGTCGCAGAGGACGCCGAGTTTTGGGGACAGAGCACTTCGGGGACAGAGCACTTCGGGGACAGAGCACTTCGGGGACAGAGCACTTCGGGG
>JBCBOT010000076.1:0-28506 GCA_039821165.1 Planctomycetota bacterium
CTTTGATGCCGTTGGCATCAAAGACAAAACGAGGGAGGGTGCAGTCACCAAAACCGCTCAGTTTGAGTAGCTAGCCGCCGGTTCCCAAAAGACTTTGGCTGGCGCCTTACGGCTCACCCAATGCAGATCTCGACGTTGTTGCGAAATGGAAGGACAGTGCCTAACCCGCTGTGTCATCCGAAACAGCGGGCTGCGCATTTTCCTCGAGTGTTTCGGCGACTTTGGGGAAGCGTCCGTAGGCGTGGGCGAGTAGCTTGATCGGGTGTAAGGTCGTTCCTTCGGTCCCGTGTTCAATCTGCATTTTGCACGCGCTGCATTCGGTGCACGAAAGTCTGGTTCCGGAGGCTCGCATCGCCGAAATCATCGGCCAGCCGATTCGTAGGCTGTTCCGATAGTTCTTGCGTTGCAGACCCCATGTCCCGGCCATTCCGGTACAACCAGCGTTGACATGCTGAACTTCAACCCCGGGAACCAACTGCAGCAGTTTGACGGACGAGAGTTGCGGATCGAGGACTCTGAGGTGGCACGGCCGATGGTACGCGAACTGGTAGTCGACGGGTTGGAACTCGAGGTTGAGGCTTTTGAGTTCATGCAACTTGCATAGATATTCGCAAGCTTCGTAGGAGTGCGCTGCGACGAGGTGTGCATCCTCATCGTCGAATAGGTTGGGGTACTCGTGCTTGAGGCAGAGCGCGGCGGACGGTTCGGTGGTTAAGACTCGATAACCGGAGCGGACCGCGTCGGCGAGTATTCGAAGGTTGCGACGCGCCATTCGTCGGGCGCCGCGGAGGTCGCCCGCAGTGATCCGAGGCATCGCGCTGCTGCTCTGGTGGGCCGGGACGTACATCGCGATGCCGTTCTGCTGCAGCACTTCGGCAAGCGCGCGGCCGATGTCTGGATCGTGGTAGTTCGCGTAGTAGTCGACGAAATAGAGAACCTTGGGCCCTTCACCGGCGGGAACTTTCGTCCAGCGTCGTTGGGCCGCGTAGCGCATGAAGGTGGGGTTCGCCAACGCAGGCAGCTCGCGTGCCGAGGACAGCCCGAAGAGTTTTTCGATCCACCATCGTGCGGTCCCGCTCCGCATCAATGCGTTTGATAGCGCCGCGAACCGCGAACCGATCGCGGCGATGGTATCGAGGTGACCGAGCAGCAGGTCGGAGATCGGTTGTCCGTTGGTTGCGACGTATTGGGCCTTCAGCTCACCGACAATCTTTGGAACGTCGACGTTGGCGGGACAATCGAGTCGGCACTGATGGCAATTGAAACACAGGTCGGCGATGGATTTCGCGTGGTCGCTGGCCAGTGAGTCGACGTCAATCTTTCCGCTCAGAACACCTCGCAATAGGTTTGCTTTCGCTCGCGGCGTCGATTCTTCGTTTCGCATGGTGCGATAGACGGGGCACTGACGCTGGGCGTTGGCAGTCGTTCGGCAGCGCGCACAACCGTTGCAGGTTTGAGTGACCTCGTCGATCATCGCGTTCGGTGGCCACTGCTGGAGCACGGGCAGCGCGGGAACTGCGGTACGTCGCAATCGAGCGGATTGCACGATTCGATCCGACGCCGGCAAGAGTGTCCGTTTGTCGGTCGCGACTTCGATCGTTTCATTGAATCCGCGAAGGTTCTCGTCCGGTTGCTGGAGAACCGCGCCGAATAGCTTTCCCGGATTCAATCGATGGTGGGGATCGAACAAACGCTTGATCTGTCCCATCGCGGGCCAATAGTCGCCAAACTGTTTCGGCAAAAGTGCACTGCGGCTGAGACCGGCAGCGTGTTCGACGGCAATCTGACCACCGAAGCGCCACACGACCTCGGCGACTTCGTGTGCGACTCGACGTAGCTTTTCACGATCCGTCTTGCTTGCTAAATCGAGGAACGGTCGGATGTGTAGCTGCCCGTGGCCGGCGTGGGCAAACACCGTGGCGGTTGTCCCGAGGTCGCGAAGCTTGTTTTGAATCGCGGAGAGTGTTTCGGGCAATCGTTCCGGCGCCACCGCGATGTCTTCCACGAAGGGGACGGGCATGTCCGGGCCTTTGAGTCGCCCGAGTCTCGGGGTGACGCGGCGACAAAGTGCCCAGTACTGATCGCGAATTTGTTGGTCCGTTGTTTGCGTAGAGGCAAAAGCGCCGTCGACGCCTAACGAAAGTTCTTCGCGGAGCACGTCCATACGCTCGGTGAGATCCGCGAGCGAATCACCCTGTAGTTCAATCAACAACATGGCTTCCGATTCCGGTGGCACCACGTCCTCGAATTGCCGCTCCGTTTCGCGGGCGATTCCGAGCAATCGCCGCCCCATAAAATCGCAAGCAACGGGCGTGTGCTGTAACGATTTGACGGCAGCCCTCGATGCGGATTCCGTTCGGTGAAAGAACAGGATGACAACGCCACGATGGGCGGGAATCGCTTCCGTATCTAACGTCGCGTCGACGATGAACCCGAGCGTCCCTTGGGATCCAACCATGAATTTGGCGAGATCGACGCGGCCGTCGTTTCCGAAGATCCCGTCGAAACGATATCCACATCGCGCGGGCGGAGCGGAGTCGAACGATGCGATCACGTCTTTGTATTGCGAGTGGATTTCGATCAGACCCTTGGCGAGTCGTCCCGTCGTCCCCGGTTCATGCGGTGAATGTTTCGACAGGCTGAGCATTTCGCCATCGATTGTGACCAAACGCATCGACCGAATATTGTCGCGGGCGGAACCACTTCGCAAATAGTGGCTTCCGGAAGCGTTGACCGCCAAGACACCACCGATCGTGGTGATACTCCTGGTCGCCGGGTCCGGGCCGAACCAGCGACCCCTCGGCTTGATTTCGCGATTCAATTCGGCGAGCGTCAGTCCGGACTGCGCGGTCGCTGTCTGAGCCTCTTGATCAACTTTGAGGCGTCGGAAGTATCTGGAAAAGTCGACGACGAGTCCGGGGCCGATCGATTCGCCCGCGACGCCACTACCACTTCCGCGAGCGTGGAGCGGTAAATCGTGCTCACCGGAATATTCGACAATCGCGATCAGGTCTGCCACCGAGCGCGGACGGACAACGCCAACGGGCTCGATCTCGTACAGACTGGCGTCCGTGGAGTAGAGCGTTGTTGAGATGCTGTCACATGCGACGTCGCCGCGAATGACCCCGCGCAAGTCATCTTGAATGCGTTGTCGGTCGATTTCCATGGTCCAATTCTAGCTGGCATCCGAAACGCGTCATCTCGGGGTGATAACGCAGCTTTTGTTTCCTGCGGCGCCGGGCCTGACAGAATGAAAGAACGCGTTGGCTGAGAATTGCGTTTTTGCGGGGCCGTTTTCCTGGGTGGCGTGGTTCGAAAACGATCGGTTCTAGTGTTACACTACCGGCGCCGGCAGCGGCATTGTTGCGCTCTCACGCGAAGATAACAGCCGAAGCTGGTCCTGCCACTCGCACCTCCCTCCTCGACTTTGAGCCGATACGATGCGATTGATGCGTCTGATCTGTCTTGTTTTTTTCATCGCAACTTGCGGTGTCGCCTCTTCTCGGGCTGAGGATTCGGCCAAAGAGATTTTGCTGGTCGCCGGGCCGCGCTCTCACGGCTACGGCTCACACGAGCACTTTGCGGGATTGCGCATCCTCGAGGATGCGATCAAGCAAAGTTCGAATCAATTAAACGTGACAGTGACGAAGGGTTGGCCAACCGACGAGCAAGTCGACGCGGCTTACACGATCGTCATCTACTGCGATGGTGGCGGCCGGCATGTCGCGATGAACCACCGCGATCAGCTTCGCAAACGACTCGGCGAGGGATGCGGACTGGTTTGTTTGCACTACGCGGTCGAAATGGTGCCGGGTGAGCCGGGTGACGATTGGGTTGAGTTGCTCGGCGGACATTTTGAAGTTCACTACAGCGTGAATCCTCATTGGGTCGCCGATTTCAAGGAGCTTCCCAAGCACCCGATTGCCAACGGTGTCGAACCGTTCGCGACGGACGACGAGTGGTATTTCCACATGCGATTCTCGGAACAGGGAAAGGTGACTCCGATCCTATCCGCGATCGCACCCGAACACACGATGAAGCGCAAAGACGGCGCTCACAGCGGCAATCCGCACGTTCGAAAGAGTGTCGCGGCCGGTGAGCCGCAAGTCGTCGCGTGGGCCTACGAACGACCTGACGGCGGACGTTCCTTCGGTTTTACCGGCGGCCACTACCACTGGAATTGGGGCAACGACGATCAACGGAGGCTGTTGGTAAATGCGATTCGCTGGACGGCCGGCGACGAAATCGAAGCCGACGGTTCCTCCTTGGGAAAGAAGCCGGTCGGCATCGAAAGGCTGATGAAGGACCAGGACTACGAGCCTCCTAAAAAGTTTGATCCGAAGCAGACGGCGGAGCGTTTTCACCTGACCGCCAAAGTCGATACGGGCTCGAAGAAAGCGCGTCGCCTCTATATCTCCGACATCGTGACCTCTCAAACGAAGCGGCATCGCGTTGAAGTCGATACCTCGATCGCCGGTGTCAGTGACCTCTATCTAGTCGTCGACGATGCCGGTGACGGTTACTCGTGTGATTGGGCCGACTGGGTCGATCCGACGATCCATGGCCCGAAAGGAAGTGTTTCCCTGCTGGAGCTCGGTTGGAAGTCGGCCCGCTCTCAATGGGGCGATGTCAACAAGGACCGTAATGCTGCCAAGGCGGCTTGGTCGGTCGACGGCAGCGTGATCGGGAAACGGGCGATCGGAACTCACGCCAATAGCGTCATCCACTTCGAGCTTCCCCCCGGTTACACGCGGCTGACCGTCACGGGAGCCTTGGACACCGGGGGAACGTCACAGAACAACGGCGAACAAACAAGTGTTCGATTCGGTGTCTTCGCCGATGCGGAACCAACGACGCTTGGCAAGGGACCCGACTTGGCACCCGATGGGAGTCAGCGCGAACCGGAAAACGCCATCGCCGGAATCGAGATGGGCGAGGGATTGGCCGCGACCTTATCCGCGAGTGAGCCCGTCCTTAGGAGTCTGACCAACCTCGACATCGATTCCCGCGGTCGAGTTTGGGTCTGTGACGTCATGAACTATCGCCGCAACAATGGGTCGCGGCCCGAAGGCGATCGCATCCTCATCCTCGAGGACACGGACCAAGATGGCGTGATGGACGACGTCAAGACGTTCTATCAAGGAACCGATATCGACTCCGCGATGGGGATCTGTGTTCTCGAGAATGAACAAGGATGTGAGGTGATCGTCACGGCCTCGCCCAACGTCTTTCGGTTTGTGGACAGTGACGGAGACGATGTGCCGGACGAAAAGCGGTTGATGTTTTCGGAGACCGGAATTCCCCAACATGACCACTCGGGGCACTCATTCCTGTTCGGACCGGACGGCAAACTCTATTGGAACTTTGGAAATACGGGCAAGCAGGTCAAGGACGCCGAAGGCAAAACCGTCATCGATATCCACGGAAGGCCGGTTGTCGATGATGGTAACCCGTTCTTTGGCGGAATGCCTTTTCGTTGCGATCTTGATGGTTCCAATATGGAAGTCCTCGCGCACAACTTTCGCAACAATTGGGAAACGACCGTCGACTCTTTCGGAACACTTTGGCAGAGCGACAACGATGACGATGGAAATCGTGGAACACGAATCAACTTCGTGATGGAGCATGGGAACTATGGCTACCGCGATGAGATCACCGGTGCGGGATGGCGAGAGCAACGTTTGAATCAGGAAGATGAAATCATGCATCGCCATTGGCATCTGAACGACCCTGGCGTCGTGCCCAACCTGATTCAAACCGGCGCGGGCTCACCGAGTGGGATCTGTTTCTACGAAGGTCGTTTACTACCCAAGCGGTTCTGGGATCAGGTGATCCATTGCGATCCGGGCCCCAACGTCGTTCGCGCCTACCCCACGAAACCCGAGGGAGCCGGTTACAGCGCCAGTATCGACCCATTGATGACCGGGACGGTTGATCGTTGGTTCCGTCCGGCTGATGTCTGCGTTGCTCCGGATGGCTCGCTTTTCGTGACCGATTGGTACGACCCGGGTGTCGGCGGTCACCGTCAAGGTGATTCGGATAGGGGACGGTTGTTCCGAATTGCGCCGCCGGGCCACAAGTACACCGTTCCAAAGTTCGATTATTCGACGCCTGAAGGTGCCTGCGAGGCGCTGCGAAATCCAAACCTCGCCGTCCGCTACCGTGCTTGGCAATCGCTTCACGCGATGGGAGTCAACGCGGAGGCCGAGTTACTCAAGCTCTACGAAGACTCGAATCCCCGAATCCGCGCACGGGCGCTATGGTTGCTGGGAAAGATCGACGGCAAAGGCGAGCAATACGTCCAGAAGGCTCTTCAGGACAGCGATGCTGACATTCGCGTGACGGCGGTTCGATTGGCCAAGCAGTTGACCGAAACCCCTTCGGCTTGGCTCGCAGATGCGGCTCATGACACATCGCATGCTGTACGACGTGAGTTGGCGATCGCGTTGCGTTTCGACAAGAGCGAAGCGATGCCTGGGATTTGGGCACAACTAGCGACGTCTTACAACGGACGTGATCGCTGGTACTTGGAAGCCCTTGGGATTGCGAGCGATGTCCGACCCGATGAGTGTTTTGACGCTTACCTGGAAATGGTTTCGGGTCGTTGGGACACGGAGGCTGGACGCGATATTGTTTGGCGTGTCCGCGCGACGAAGGCGGCCGAGGCAATGGTCTCTCTCATCGCGAATCCAGCTCTCTCACTGTCCGAGACCGATCGCTATTTTCGCAGTCTTGAGTTCCATGACGAGTCGGTCCGTACAGCCGCTCTCAAACGTTTGTTGCCGTAACACTCTTTAGCCATCCATTCGATGAATACCATTCGAGTCTCCGTGTTCTTGGGAACCCTGTTGTGTACATCGTCGTTCGTATTTTCCGGCGATCCGGATGCCCAGGCGCGGCATGATGCGGTGATCGTGCGGGCGTTGGAAAGAGTCTCTGGATATGACTATCGCCAGAACCAACAGGCGATGGCAGCGGTGATGCGTCATCTTGAGAGATCCGAGGGGACTCCTGAGTTCATCTCATTAGTCAAACGCTTCCAGCCGCCTGGCATCGAACCGAAACTGATTGCGGCAATGGACTCCAAAGACCGATCGGCTGCCGTCGAAGCCGCTGCGTTGTTGTTGGAAATGGATTCCGGACGCAAACTGGTACGCGAACGCCTTGCATCGGACAAGCACGTTGCGGCGACAGGAGAGGTTCTCGGACTCCTCGGCAATGGACGCTCAAGCTGGTTGCTCTCGGAAGTAGCAACCGATGGGGAACGCGGGTTTCAGCATCGTCGAGGAATCGTCGCTGCACTCGCGAAATCGAAACCCGGGCAAATGAAGCTGATTGAGTTGGCGAAAGCAAAAGCGCTGATCGGCGATACGACGTTGGTCGCGGGTGCTCTGTTGGCACGAAGCAATCACGAGGATGTCCGAAGCCAAGCTGCGAAGGTGTTGCCGCAGCCGGCTCAACAAGACGCCAAGCCCTTGCCACCGATCGATGAACTCGCCTCGCTGAAGGGCAATGTCGATAGCGGGCTCAAGCTGTTTCGTGGTACGGCAACATGCTCCAAGTGCCATATTGTCAACGACCACGGCAAAGAAGTGGGCCCCAATCTTTCCGAGATCGGGAGTAAGCTGTCTCGGGAAGCAATGCTTACGGCGATCCTCGCGCCGAGCGCCGGCATCAGCCACAACTACGAAGGGTATGCCGTCCTGACAGAAGAGGGTGACGTCGTCGCTGGGCTCAAAGTCTCCGAGACAGAGTCCGAGGTTGTCATTCGCACCGCGGATGGAATCGACCGAAAGCTGTCCCAGGACGACGTTGTGGAGATCAAGAAGTCTGAAAAATCCATCATGCCGGAGAACCTTCATCATCTCACTGGCCAACAAGGCTTGATCGATGTCGTTGAATACATGGTGACGCTTAAGAAGAAGGGCTGATTCGCGCGGCGAAAAATACCCTCTCACAACGGCTGTGGTATGCGGCACGGGGCCAAGTTCGATCCGCCGAATCGCTTCGAATCGGTTCACGTCGAATGGGACGAGGAGGTTGGCGAGCCCTCATCTCATCCGACTGAATTACTCGAGGATGATTCCAAGTCCATCGTTTCGGAAAACCGTTCTCCGGATCTCCCTTTCCGATACAGCGTGAATCCGTATCGAGGATGTATCCACGGTTGCTCGTACTGTTACGCACGACCGACACACGAGTTCCTGGGTCTCGGGGCGGGGCTGGATTTTGAAACCAAGATTGTGGTGAAACGAAACGCCGGGTCGCTGTTTCGTCGGTTTTTGGGCACGCCGAGCTATGTGCCAGAACCGATCGCATTTTCGGGAGTAACGGATTGCTACCAGCCCATCGAGCGCAAGCTTGGGCTGACGCGAGACTGTCTCGAGGTGGCTTCTCATTGCAACCAGCCGATCGGCATTGTGACCAAGAACGCACTCGTTTGTCGGGATGTGGAATTGCTGGCGTCGATGGCGGAACGTTCCCTAGTTCATGTCTATCTTTCGATCACGACGTTGCGACCCGAATTGGCGCGCATCATGGAACCGAGGACCAGTACCCCGACGGCGCGTCTGCGTGCGATAGAGACGCTTGCGAACGCGGGAATACCCGTCGGCGTCATGACCGCTCCTGTGATTCCTGGATTGAACGACGAAGAGCTGCCGTCACTTCTTCGCGCCGCCCGCGATGTCGGGGCGAGCGTCGCCGGCTACGTTTTGCTTCGGCTGCCGTTGACGGTCGAGCCGGTGTTCTTCGGTTGGCTCGAGAAGGAACTCCCGGAGCACGCCGATCGGGTTCGCAGTCGGATTTGCTCGACGCGTGACGGTCAGACCAACCAATCCCAGTTCGGAACCCGAATGGTCGGGTCCGGAGAGCTTGCCGAGCAGATCCGAAGCCTCTTTCGTGTTTTCCGTGCAAAGTACGGATTCGATGACGCGTTTCCCCAGCGCAGGGTCGATCTCTTTCGACCACCGCAAGCTGACAACGGTCAACTCGAGTTGTTCTAGCTCGTCACGGCTTACAACTCGCGATGGCGGTACACCCGCTCGCTTGATCGCAGTCCGGTTTACGTCGTGACCTACGATCCTTTACGGGGCTTAGCCCCACTCTTTATCGCTGCCCCGCGAATCGAATTAGATCAACGAACGAAGACGCTGCTTGGTGTCTGTAAATCATTCTGCTGTGGGGGCGCTTTTTAATGGCCAAGTCCGGGGGGCGGATCGGGTGGTTGCTGCTACTATTCGCTGCCATGGCGAGCAGCGCCGGGGCTAGCGAGTCGATGGACGCAGCGTTCATTGAGCTTCACACCAAGCTCGACTACGTCTGGGTTTTCGTTTGTGCGACACTCGTATTCCTGATGCAGGCCGGATTCATGGCTTTGGAATCGGGAATGTCTCGCGCTAAAAACTCGATCAACGTCGCCATCAAAAACATGGCCGACTTTCTGATCGCAATCGGTTCTTTTTGGGTGGTCGGTTTCGGTTTGATGTCCGGCGTCAGTCAAGGCGGATGGTATGGCAGCTCCGAGTTTTGTGCCGACAAGACCGATCGACCCTGGCTGTCCGTCTTTTTCTTGTTTCAAGCGATGTTCTGCGGCACCGCAGCCACCATCGATTCGGGGGCGATTGCTGAACGGACGAAATTCGCTAGCTATTTACTGATTTCAGTTGCGACTTCCGCTTTGATCTATCCCGTCTTCGGTCATTGGGTTTGGAGAAGTCTCTACATTGGAGAAACGAAAGGCTGGCTCGAAGCGATGGGGTTCATTGATTTTGCCGGTTCCACGGTGGTGCATTGTGTTGGCGGCTGGATTGCGCTCGCGGGAGTCTTGGTGGTGGGACCGAGGGCGGGAAAGTTCGAGGGTGGGAAAGTGCGAAAGATTCATCCGCACAGTCTTCCGCTGGTCTATCTCGGCACCTTCATTCTCATTTTCGGCTGGCTTGGTTTTAATTGCGGAAGCACGCTCACCGCGGACAACAGCATCGCCGCGATTGCGGTGAACACTCTGATCGCCGCAACGTTTGGTGGATTAGTAGCCGCCGGACTCAGTTGGTTGATTGACGGACATCCTGGCGCGGACATGGCAGCTAACGGTGCGCTCTCCGGACTCGTCGGAATCACGGCTGGTTGTGCGTCGCTGACAACACCGTCGGCCGTGATCATCGGAGTGATCGCCGGGGCATTGTTCATCGTTTCGAGCCGATTCATCGAACAGGTCTGCAAGTTGGACGATGTCGTCGGCGCGATTTCAGTGCATGGGGTCTGTGGAGTTTGGGGAACGATCGCTGTCGCCCTTTTGATGCCCCAGTCGGCGTTGAGCGAAGGGATGACCCGGTGGGATCAAGTGATGGTTCAATGCCTCGGAGCAGGGACCGCCTTTTTATGGGCGTTCGGAATCGCAATGCTCATCATGGCCGGTTCGGCTTCTGATCGGCATCCGAGTTTCGCTTCAGGCGGAGCGCGAAGGGCTCAATGTGGCAGAGCACCGAGCCACCTCGAGCATGCTTGAACTCGGACATGCGATGCAGCGAGCAACGGAGACGGGCTGTTACGATGAGTCTGTGAAAGTCGAAGCCGAACACGGTACCGAAGTAGGCGATGTTGCGGAGTGCTACAACACCATGGTCGATGCGATTCAGGTGGAGCGACGCACAATCAAGGAGGCCGCGGACCGTGAAAGGGAAGCTAGCCAAGCGATGCGAGCTCAAGTGGACCAAATCCTCGGGGTCATCGATTCCGTTGGCACTGGTGACTATTCCAAACGGATCGAAACAAAGGGGAACGGCGAAGTTGCCGTCTTAGGAAACAAACTGCAACACTTTTTCGAGCAAAAAGAGGCGAGCGAATCACGAGAGCGGGAGCGTTTGAAAAACGAAAAAGTCGAACGGGAAAATCGCGCCGACCGTGAACGTCGGCAACAGCAAGAACTCACCGAGAATGTCGACCATCTGCTGGGTGTTGTGGACTCCGCTGCGAATGAGATCAACGGTGTCGCGGAGGTGATCGAGGGAATTGCGGAGCAAACGCAGTTGCTGGCCCTCAACGCAACCATTGAATCCGCCCGAGCGGGCGAAGCCGGCAAAGGGTTTGCCGTGGTCGCCACCGAGGTGAAAGAGCTTGCTCGCCAAACAAGCGGAGCGACTGCCGACATCCGTGGCCGCGTCGCCGGGATACGTGATTCAACCGACACGGCGATGGCGGCGCTTTCTCAGGCCACTCAATCGCGAGCCGTGTCGATCGCCTAGTGTTCTGTTCCAATGGACCATTACGGTGACACCAGACGGCTCGTGCCGTTCCGGTAACACCACAGCGGTAGGGGGGCGCAAGCCCTCGGGTGGGTCAACCCGAAAACTGAATCGGAACGAAGTAATCGAGCTAGGCGATCAATTCGGAGATGATCTCGCCGCCGAACTGCGAAAGCTGCTTGTATCGCCCCGCGTGGAAGTACGTGAGCTTGTTGTCATCGAGGCCGAGAAGATGAAGCAGTGTGACGTGGACATCTCGAATCGGATGGACCACCTCCACGGCTTCGGCGCCGATCTCGTCAGTCCCACCCACAATCGCACCTTTCTTGACGCCGCCTCCGGCGAACCACATGTTCATCGCGTCCACGTTGTGACCACGGCCGATCGACGTCACGCCACCGCGGTAGTTGTTGTCGGGAGTTC
The DNA here is from genome assembly GCA_039821165.1 of Planctomycetota bacterium. Classification (GTDB taxonomy): domain Bacteria; phylum Planctomycetota; class Planctomycetia; order Pirellulales; family Pirellulaceae; genus Stieleria. Next base: position 11,667 of record JBCBOT010000076.1, read on the forward strand.
GGCCGAATTCTCCGGTCCAAATCACTAACGTGTCGTCGAGCATGCCCCGAGACTTCAGGTCTTTGATGAGCGCCGCGATCGGCTGGTCGACACTCGCGATTCGCGAGGAGTGGCCTCGTTCGATGTAGTCATGACTGTCCCAACCTCCTGAGAAAATCTGAACAAAGCGGACGCCTTTCTCGACAAGCTTTCGTGCCATCAAGCACTGTTTTCCGAAGGCCTCGGTCTCTTTTCGATCCAAGCCGTAGGAACGCCTCGTCTTTTCTGATTCCGTCGACAAATCGACGACTCCCGGCACCGATGTCTGCATGCGATAGGCGAGTTCATAGCTCTCCATCCGGGCCGTGAGTTCGGCGTGCTCCGGATGAGCCGCAGCGTGCTTTTCATTCAGCATCGCGAGTCGATCAAGCGCTCGTCGCTGATGCTCTCGTGATTTGAAACCGGGCGGGTTCAAGTCGAGAATCGGGGAACCCGTCGAACGCAGTCGCGTGCCTTGGTAGTAGGCCGGCAAAAAACCGTTGGTCCAGTTCCCGGGACCCGCTTGCGGCAAAGCGAGTTCCGTCATGACCACGTAGCCCGGCAGATTTTGATTCTCGGAACCGAGCCCATAAGTCGCCCACGCACCGAGTCCGGGGTCGCCGCCGAGACGACTTCCGGTGTTCATGTGGAGGAGCGCCTCGGGGTGGTTAAGCGATTCGGCTTGGCATCCACGGTAAACGCAGAGTTCATCCGCCACCTCGGGGTCAGCCAAAAACTGCCACGGCTCTGACATTACGATTCCCGACTGGCCGACCTTTCGAGCCTTAAACGGGCTGCCAACGTAAAAACGTTTTCCGTTCGCCAGACCCTTTGTTCGGGTCGACTCCGTCAGGTGCAGCGAATTGAGCTTTTCCTTCGGATCAAAGGTGTCCGCGTGTGAGGGACCGCCTTCCATGAAAAGCATGATGACGGCCTTCGCCTTCGCGGGGTGCATCGGCGGTTTGGGCGACAGTGGACCAGGCTTTGCTTCGGAAGCTTGCAAGTCCGTGAGCGCGAGCGCTCCGAGTGACGAACCGAGGCCGAAAAGAAAGTCGCGTCGAGGAAGGAATCCGCCATGCATCGTATCAGTTCCTTGCAAATTGATGACAGTGTTTTGTGGGTCGCCGAGCGAGAGTCGCGTCCATCGTTCGGCGGGGAATGCGTTTTTGGCTTAGTAGACGTAAACGAATTCGTTTGAATTCAGCAGCAACAAACAAACGTCTGCCAGGGCGCGAGTGTCGGCATCAACCGACCACGGCTTTGCGTCCGGCACATAGTCCTCGTAGACGTTCAGCTTCTCGATGAATTCAAACGGCTCGCCCGTGAATTCTTCCACCAGCGAGCGGGTCACCTGAGTCGGATATTCGATCGGTTCAGGCTTGTTTTCCGCGTGGTACTCACGCATCTCATTGAGATACTCGTGCAGTGATTGCTGTTCGTCCGGCGACGGCATTCTCCCGTAAGCCAATTGAACCGCTCGCCGAATCCACTTCTCGGTATCGTTCGGTCGTTCCTTCTTCACGCGCAAGGCGAACGCGATTGAACGGTCGGTCATCACATCGCTATTGAGCAGCGTGAAGGCTTGTGGCGAAACGGACGCTGAATCACGTAGTTCGCAGGACTCGTTGGGATTTGGCAGATTCATGATCTCGAGGAACGGATCGGCCTGTCCGCGAACTCGATACGCGTAGATCGTTCGCCGATTGCGCTCATCGGGCGTCCGCGAAGGCTGGTGTGCCGGCGCGATCGAAAATTGGATCATTCGCGGTTGCAGCGCGACTTCCATGTTGATTTCCGGCATGATCGGCACGCCACCCTGCTCGGGGTTGAGTTCGCCCGTTACCGAAAGAATCGCGTCGCGTAGTTCTTCGGCCGAGAGCCGTCGGGTTGGGAACGAAGCGAGCAACTCGTTGTTGGGGTCCTTCGCGGCTTGGGCTTCAAGGTCCATGGGACGAGCGGATCGGCGATAAGCCTCTGACGAAACGATGAGTTGATGCACGCGTTTCGTTTTCCATCCGTGCTCGACAAAGTCGGCGGCCAACCAATCGAGAAGTTCACTGTGTGTGGGCTTGCTGCCTTTGACCCCGAAGTTATTTGCGGTTTTGACCAAGCCCGTTCCGAAATGCGATTGCCAAATTCGGTTGACAATGACACGAGGCGTCAGTGGGTTGTCGTCGTTCGCGACCCATCGAGCAAACTCGAGGCGTCTTCCGACCACGTCGTCTCGGATTCGCCAAGGCTCCTCGCTTTCTGGTCGGACAGCGAGACCGGTAGCGCTCAGCACGCCGGGTGCGACGGCAGCCAATGGTGCTTCGAGGGCACCACCACCCAAAATGAAGTTCTCAGGTCGCCATTTGGTGTCGGGTTTATTGGGGGCACGTAGTTTGCGACTGTTGACGTAGTTCCCTGCCTTTCCGTTGTAGACGGCTTGGGCGAGAGGCTGATAGCGTTCGAGTCGGCGTTCCCAAATCCAGACGTCTTGCTCTCTCACCTTCTTGATGCCTTTCTCCTCGGGAGTCAGTCCGACGTGACGCGGCGGCTTCATATCCTCCGGATCCTTTTGTCGGCCCTTTTCGTCCTTGTAGGGCAAGTCGTGCTCGGCGTACCACGCTTTGGCGGCCGATTCTTGTTTGTTGTTCACGACGGCGAGTTCCGCTTTGGCATAGGCCAAGAGTTCCTGGACCAACTTTCGTTTCGAATCAAAGCCGTTTCGGTTTTCCTCTTCCAGAAATGCAGCGTCCATTTCAGCGGGTTGAGTGCCCGCAAAGGCCGCGTACATGCTGTAGTAGTCTCGCGTCGGAATCGGGTCAAACTTGTGGTCATGGCATTTGCAGCATCGCATCGGCATGGCCAGAAACGACTGCCCCACGTTGTGCACCAGATCGTCGAGATAAATCTGACGAGCTTCCGGTTTGGGGATCATGGCTGTGCCCCATGGCCCCATTCTCAGCATCCCCGTTGCGATCAGCGCTTCGGGATCGTCCGGACGGTATTCGTCACCGGCGATTTGTTCGAGGATGAATTCACGAAACGGTTTGTCTGCATTGAATGAGCGAATCACGTAGTCACGGTATCGCCACGCGTTTGAACGCTCGTAATCGTTCGAAAAGCCCGCCGTGTCTGCGTATCGAACGACGTCCAGCCAATGCTGTGCCTGGCGTTCACCGAAGTGATCGCTTTCAAGCAGACGTTCGACCAAACTATCCCACGCTTGCTTACGATCCTCTTTCCAGGCTTTACGAAAATCGTTGATCTCGCGAGGACTTGGCGGGAGTCCGGTGAGATCGAACGTCAACCGCCGAATCAGTGTTCGTGGGTCGGCCGACTTCGCCGTCTTGAGTTCGACGGCTGCAAGTTTCTCATCGATGAAGCGGTCGATGGGATTGGTGTCGTCTGTGATCTCGCCGCCGGGTACTTCTGGTTTCTTGATCGGCTGAAATGCCCAGATCTCTTCTTTCTGGTAACGGCGATAGGTCCAGTCGTCGGCAAGACCGCCACTGGTGTCGACGATGATGCCGTTCTCATTCTCACGGACAGCCCATTCTTGTTTCTTGATCTTCTCTTGCGTTTCTTGGCTCGGCCAAGGAGCACCCGCTTTGATCCAGTCCCGAACCCATTCGGTCTGTTCTTGGGTCAGTCGATCGTTTTCTTTGGGCGGCATCTCGTAGCCGTCCCACATGACCGATTGGTAGAGAATGCTGTCTTTAGGGTGTCCCGGTATGACCACGGGTTCGCCCGATTCCCCGCCACCAAACATGCCTTCGCGTGTGAGCATGTTGTAGTCGCCGCGCAAATCGTCTTGGTCATTGCCGTGGCAGCCGAAGCATTTTTCTTTCAGCAGTGGGAACACCTTGAGCGTGAAAAGTCGATCGGAGTCTTCGCCTCGCGCGACCCCGCCCAACCCCACGAAGAGAGCAACGAGGATTGGGACGAAACCACGTCGTGTGAGTAACTGAATGTTACGGTTTGCCATTGGCGTACATCTCCTGAATCTCATCTGCGGTGAGGGCAGCCGAGAAGATTGCAAACTCATCAAAGCTCCCGTTCAGATTGCGAATCGCAAATCGTTCATCGGGGCGTGTGGGTATGGACCAATTGCCGATCGAGGCGGCACCGATTCGTGTGGTGTTCACTACGAGCGCCGGGTCAATGGACTCTTCGTGTAGCTGTTCACCGTCAAGGTAATGTCGAATGAGCCCGCTTCCGGCATCGTAAGTGGTCGCAAGGTGCATCCAACGACCGCTCATCGATGGCTTCCAAAACACCGGGGACAGCACAGGTTGGTGCGTCGGAGTGGGATTCTTCTTGTCCGAGTCGGCTTTGTGACGCACCGAAAAGAAGAGTTGTCCGGTGTCGAGGATTTGCCAGTGCGGCTCGCCTTGGTTGTAAGCGTCGGTGAGGAACAACGAGTTGTACCAACGATCAAGGCTGTCGATTTTGACCCAACAAGCAAATGTGAGTGAGCCGTACTCGCCAGGAACATTGACTCGGACGCGATCGCCAGGACGCTTAAACTCCAGCGCAGACTTTTCCTGCCAGCGACCATCAACCCGTGCGGCACCGACGATCGCACCGTCGAGTTCGCGATCCGCCGGCTCGACACTGCTCAAGAGTTTGCGCTGCCACACGCCCGATTGGTCAAAACTGTAATAGGCGATCAGGCGGGGGTCGCGCCGCAGTCGTTTCGACCACGTCTGCCATCGTAAAAGGCGAGCCTGACGTTCTCCGCCAACACGCGTCTCGAGTCCGGCGATGTCGACGAAGTCATCGGGTGTCGTTGAAGTTGTCTTGATCGCGCCCGCATTGGTTCGCTCGATCGCATCGCCCGCGGTCAGTAATTGTTTGGAGTGAAGATTCGATCGGAGCTCGACTTCACCGTCAAAGACCTGAACGTTGGTCGCGCCTGGTGAAACATCGAGCCCGAACTCGGTTCCCAAATCGACAACCGTCATGTCATCCACTTCGAGTGAAAATCCCCTCGCGGCCGGTGGGACTTGAGCGCGGAATTTGCCGCGGTGAACTCGCGCCAGCGTCGAAGATTTCAAATCAAGTTCCGCGGGGCCTTCCACGACGACCGTCGCTCCGCAGAAGAACTCGATTTGGGCATAGCCTTCGTCGATTGCGAGCTTCCCCGGAGTGAGTGCGTCCCCGGTTTGCGGCGTTCTTGTGCCGTCCGCCCAGCGAATATCGACCGTCCGCGTCAGTAATGCGATCCCATCGGAGGTGGCTTCGCGCGGCGTCTCGGTTTCGGGTTGCGAAACGGTGCTTTCCGTCACCACTCTTGCGTTGGAGTTTTCCAGATAAACCATCCGCGCCGTCAATCCGCAGATCAGCATGCCGGCCGCCACCGCCCAGAGCCGAACGATCGATGGCCCACTAGGTTGTTGCGTCGCGGAAACGGTCGTTCGTTCGTCCTTTGAATCGGTTCTGGTCGTGAGCGTTTCGCCGCTCGAGGCTTCGGGAGTCAGTGACTCGAGGCCGGCGTCAAAATCGAGCCGCAACGCGGCGCCGATCATTTGTTGCTGGACGAAGTAAGAACGAGCTTCCTCGTTGGAACGGAGCAGTTGCCTCAATCGAGCGAGGCCGTCTTCGTCGAGCGAGCCGGACTCCCAATCGAAGAACAGTGACTCGAATTCTTCCATCGGTTCGCTCATGAGATCGACGGGCCCTCGAGCTTGCGTTCCACGCATTTCGCGAGTTCGCGGCGGATGCGCATGATGGACGTCTTGATCGCCGAAACAGATCGTTCTGCCGTTTCCGCAATTTTCCCGATGGGCAGTCCCCGAAAGTATCGGTGCTCGATCAATTGGCGATTCTTGGGCGCGAGTGACTGAAGGCACTCGCGTAACGAAAGTCGGACGTTTTCGAGTCGCTCTGCTCCCCGCTCGACTTCACCACTGAGAAGGTCCACCAACTCGGGATCGAGCAGCATGCGGTCTCGGCCCTGGTCTCGGATGGACGCCATCACTTGAAACCTCGCGATCGAGAAAGCCCAAGGTAGAAACGGCTTGTCGTGCTCAAACTGATCGAGCTTTCGCCACAAGGTCAGATTGGTTTCCAGAAGCACATCCGAGGCCTTGTTGTGATCGCCTATCAGCGAATAAACGTAACCGTACAGCCGCGGCTGATTTTCGGTCAGCTGTCGCACGAACGATTCGGTATTTCCGCTGTCTTTCATTGGCATCCCGCGAGTCTTTACCAGATCGCCGAGATCGGTCACACGAAAATCGAATCTTTTTGGGAGAAGAAGGCATTTCCCCGAGTTTTGCGGGTTTCCGGCATGGTTTCGCAGACCATCCTGCCGAACAAATGCATCACCGCGTTCGAATGGCAACGTCGATATGATGTGCGGATGAGCGAGAACACCTCCAGCGAAACGCCACGCTCCGACACACGGGGCAACTGCGCCGAATGCGGCAATTCGATTGAAGGTGTCGCGTTCTGCCCGATTTGCGGCCAAGACGCGAAAGTCGGCCCGCTGAAGTTTTCCGTGATGCTCACGGGCTTCTTCACCATGCTCACCGGACTCGAGTTTCCTCTGCTCCGGACTTCCTTGGATCTGCTGTGGAGGCCGGGCTTCGTGGCCGCCGCTTGGATTCGAGGGAAACGTCGGACCTACGCCAGTCCCATCAAGTTCTCTTTGGTCACCGGCGTCGTGGTGACACTCGGGATTCGGATGGTCGTCGGTGAATTGACGATTCCAAACAACGGCGTCAGCGGATTCGAGCGTTTCTTGGTCGTCGCCGCAACGAACTACTTTGCATTTTTCGCGATGGGCCTGCTGCTTCCACTCGCCATTCTGATGGGGCTCATGAGCCGTCTTTTGGGCGTGACTCGTTCGATGCTCGAATGGTACGCGCTCGGCCTTTACGTGATCGGGATCTCGGTCGCGCTCCAAGTTTTCTGCGGCGCAGTCGTCTCGATTCTTCCCGGCATTAAGCCTTTGTCTGGAATGATTCCGATCATCTACTTTCTGCTCGGTGCCTGGGGATTCTCCCATCCCGGTGAACGATGGCGCTCGATAGCGACGTGCGTACTCGGGTTCGTCAGCCTCTTCAGTGTCGCGCTGCTGATCCAGTACGCACTCCGCTAATGCGCTGAGACGACAGTTGCGTTTCGGATGGGTACTAAATGCCGCCTGCTTTAAGGCTGACGTACCTCGCCACGGAAGACCGACTGAATGTCTTCCAGGATCAAGTAGAGACAGGGAACCAAGACGAGAATGATGCCGGTTGCGAATAGGATTCCGAATCCGAGGGAGATCGCCATCGGAATGATGTATTGAGCTTGCAGTGAACTTTCGAAGATCAGTGGCATCAAGCCGCCGAATGTTGTGAGCGTGGTCAGCAGAATCGGTCGAAAGCGTCTCACCCCCGCTTGTGAAATCGCTTCGAACGCGGAGTCACCTTGTTCGCGCCGTCGGTTGGCATAGTCGATCATGATCAACGAATCATTGATCACGACGCCGGAGAGTGCGATCACGCCCATCAAGCTGACGAGTGAGAGGTCGTAGCCGAGCACGATGTGACCGAGCACGGCACCCACGATACCGAACGGGATCGCCACCAGGACGATCAGTGGTTGCACGTAGCCACGAAACGCGATCGCCAGGAGGGAGTAGATGACCGCCAGTGCCAAACCGAAGTAGCCCCACAGCGAAGAGGTGGCTCGACGTAACTCCGCATCGCTACCTTCAAACGTCCACGTCAATCCGGGATAGTCTGCTCGCAAAGCTGGCAATTCCGTCGTTTGCAACGCCTCAATCACTTGCGACACCGTTCGTTTCGGTTCCACGTCCATGGAAACACCGATCACGCGTCGTCCGTTGCGTCGTTCGATGGATCGGAACGCGAGTGACTGGGAAACATCGGCAACATCCAGCAATGGTACCTCAGCGCCGGAGGGAGTCCGAATCACCAAGTCTTCCAGACTGTGAATGTCTTGTCGTTCGTCCTCGGGCAGCTTCACGCGGACCTCGGTCTCATTCGTGCCACGCAGCAGTCTCAATGCGAGTGACCCGAAGAATGCACCGCGAAGTTGACTGCCCAGTTCGTCATCCGTTAGTCCGAGGGCGCGGCCTTCGGGGCGCAATTGAAAATCGTATTGGACTTTGCCCTTGTTGAAACTGTCGCTGACATCACGAACGTTGGCGAATGATTCACAGGTCGCCACCAGAGACTGAGACGCCTTATCCAGGACATCGATGTCGGGATGACCGAGGTCGATACTGATGTCGCGACGTCCGCCTCCGCCCGGCCCGCGTTCGGCTTCGAAAGTGACTTGGCTGACACCCGGTAGGTCACCGATCGAATCACGCCAAAGTTCGATCACCTGCTCGGCCGTCATGTCCCGTTCGTCCGGCGGCCGCATTACGATTTCGACATCGATAAAACTCTCGCCGCGAACGTTGGTTTTGATCCCCTCGGCCACTTCGTCCAAGTTGTATTTCTCAAACATTTCGAGGCTGGCTCGGGTGACCGTCTCGGCAATCTCCGCGGCTTGGGTCGGTGTCGTTCCGACCGGCATCCGAACGCCGGCTTCGATCTCATCGGCGGAGACGATCGGCATCAAGATCATGCCCATGTGCGCGCTCGTCGCATAACCGGCGACGATGGCAAACAATCCGATCGCAGTGCAGGCGGTCAAATAGCGGAACCGCAGACAAAGGAGCAGCAACGGCCGGAAGGTGACGATCACCACTCGGTGAAACAAATCGCTGAACCGCGGCCGGCCGGTGGATTGTTTTTTTGCCTTGGACCTCGAATGCGCAAGGTGAGCCGGCAAAATAAACAGCGACTCCAACAGAGAGAGCGAGAGAACGATGATCACGACGACCGGTAGCGGGCCCCAGAACTTTCCGGTCTCTCCCGGAATGAACATCAACGGAATAAACGCGACGATGTTCGTCAGGATGCTGAAAACGACGGGTCCGGCGACCTCACGGGTTCCCTTGATGGCGGCGGTTTCCTGATCGCCCGTTTGCTCGCGTTGCTCGTAAACGTTTTCGCCGACTACCACGGCGTCATCGACGACGATGCCGAGAACGACCAGAAACCCGAACAGCGAAATCATGTTCACGCTGACACCGACAATCGGCAGGAAGACCAATCCACCGATGAACGACACCACCATCCCCATCATCACCCAGAATGCGAGGCGGATTTCCAAGAAAAGGGCCAAGATGACGAGCACGATGACCGCTGCCATCAATGCGTTTTTAGAAACCAAATTCAAACGCCGACGAAATTCCTCCGCGTTGTTGCGGTCGATTCGCCATTTGACTCCGGGAGGCATCAAAGCCTCAAAGTCGCTCATCGTTTCTTCGACGGCCTTGGCAACATCAATGGGCGATTGGGAACCGATCCGGTAGACGTCCAGCTCGACCGAAGGCGTTCGACTGAATTGGGAGTGAAAGCCGACTTCCTCAAAGCCGTCTCGAATCGTGGCGATGTCGCCGAGTTGGACGGCAAAGCCTTCACGGCTGCTGACGATCTCGATGCCAGCGAATTCCTCCGCCCATTGTTTGCGAGCTTTCACGCGAATCAGGATTTCGCCGCCGCTCGTTTGCACGCTTCCCGCCGCTACGTCTTGGCTGGAATCACGTATCGCATTGGCGACACTCTCGAGCGTTAAATCGTATTCCCGAAGTTTTTGCCTCGGGATTTCGACGTGCGTGACGTAGGACGGGACGCGACTCAGTTCGACTTGGGTGATGTCGGGATGAGATTGAAGTTGATCGCGAAGTTGTTCAGCGAGTTTGCGGAGCGCAAAGATGTCGATCGGCCCATAGAGCGCAACCTCGACCGCCTCGCGTCGTTCCGATTCCAAGTTGACTTGGGGTTGCTCGATCTGTTCCGGAAACGTGCGGATGCGATTGACGGCTTGCTCAATGTCCTGCAACGCCTTCATCCGCGGCTGGCCCGAAACCAGTTCGATCGTCACATAAGCTTGCCCTTCCCGTGCATAGCCGCTGATCTCACGAATTCCATCAACCGAACGAACTGCGCCTTCGATTGGACCAAGGATGCCTTGCTCCACTTCCTCGGGAGACGCTCCCGGATAGCTGACGCTGACTTCAACGATGTCCAATTCGAACTCAGGGAACACCTCTTTCTGAACCGCAATCGCGGACCAAACGCCGGCACCGAGCAGTAACGCCATCAACAGGTTTGCGGCGATCGAGTTGCGAGCCATCCAGGCGATCGCACCTTCAGCGTCGGAGTCTGTAGGCGAGCTACTCATGGCGTCGTTTCCAGATCTTCAGACGCAACGGACGTCTCTGCCTTTTTCAGGCCGACTCCATTGGCGACCGTTGCGAGAGTACTCGTCACCACTTCTTCGCCATTCTCAAGGCCCTTGCGGATGTATGCAAAGTCGGCGTCCCGAAACACGATCTCGGTATCGCGAATCTCGAGTTGATTCTCTTTCATCACCCAAACGGTCTCACCGTCGCGAACCCAGGCTCGATTCAAGCGGACAACATTCTCGATCGGACGCCCCTCGATTTCGACTTCGATCAACGAGTTGAGGATCAGCGGCGGAGCTTGCGATTCCATCCCGAGCGGGTCCTCGACGGTGACAAGCAAGCGTGCCAAGCGAGTTTGCTGGTCGAGTGTGCCAATCATCCTTGCCAGTCGTCCTTTTCGAATCGTGTCCTCTGGCCAGGAGTCGGAATCGCGCAGACGAACCGTTGCGCCAGCCTTCGGGCGCGAGCCATTTCCGGCTCCGCCGCTATTTTGCTCCTCCGGGAAGTCGAGCCAGCGCAAATTGCGAACCGGAATGGCCGCGATCACCCAATATTGCTGGACGCCGACCAGTTGTGCGAGTTCGTCGCCAGAGCCGACTTGAGACCCCACGTTGACCGATCGAGTAAGAATCTGCGCGTCAAACGGAGCGACAACGCGTGTCCGCTCGAGGTCGAGTTGGGCCCGCTCGAGCGACGCCTGTGCCGCACTCAGGTCTGCGCGGATCGATGCGATTTGTGGTTCCCGCAAGACCAAACCGCGGTTGGCATTGTCGATCGATCCCTCCAACAACGCCAATTCCTTTTCCGCGAGTTCCTGCCGCGCCTTTTCAATTTGCAGCGACGCGTTCGCTTTCTCAAGTTCGCTCTTGCGAATGGAGACCGCATTTTCAAAATCGGCCGGATCCAGTTTGAGCAGCAAGTCGCCTTGAAGCACCATTCCGCCCGGCACAAATTTATCGGAGAGTTCCACCACGCGGCCGCTGACTTGCGGGCTCAGCACGATCTCCTGTGCCGGACGAACGGTACCGAGAACGGCTAACTTGGGCGCGTGAGTCCCTCTGGTGACAACGACAGTCTCGACGATCGCCGCCGACTTGCGTGTCGCGTTGACCTGTTGCGCCGAGGGTTCCGTATCGTTGATCCACTTGATCGCCAGTGCCGCACCCGCGAGCACGGCGAAGCACGCAAGAAGATTGCCGACAATCCCCAAGACTCGACGAACCGTCCATGGGCGAGGGGCTGAACGTTTCGAATTCTCAGTTGTCGCCATCTTGCGCGTTCTCGGGTTGGTTTAGGAATCGGTCCAGTTCCTGTTCGCCATCGAGTCGGAGGCTGTCGCGATCGAGTCGGAGGCTGTCCAGCGTCTCACGTTCCGCACCGGATGTTTGCCCGGAACTCACCTCCTCGACTTTCAAACGCTCCGTCTGGTTCCCTGGCTCATCCATCTCCAGTGTGCTGTCGTCGGTCATCGGGTCTGGTACATCTTCAAGCATGATCGGATCGGATTGAAGCATCAAACCATTCGACTCAAATCCGCCGGCGAGCGCGGAGTAGAGTGTGACGCGGATCAGAAGCAAGTCGAGTCGCGCGGTCAATGTGTCGCGTTGAAGCCGCTGCTGAGCCGTGATCGCGCTCAGCAAGTCCAGGTAGTCGGCGTCGCCGATCAAGTATTGTCCCCGAAGTTGCTCGAACGCTTGAACCGCCAGTTCGGATTGCACTTCGAGCCGTTCAATTCGTTCGAGTTGGTAGCGTTCCAGTGCCAACGCGTCTTCGACTTCCGCGAAGGCGATCAACATCGTTTGTCCGTATTCGTTGAAACGCTCGCGGAGAACCGCGCTGGTGCGATCGACTTCGGCGCGGCGCTGGCCACCGTCGATCAACGGTGCGATAAGTTGGGCTCCGATTCCAAGGAACCAATCGCGAAACAGATTTTCAGGCGCATCCGCGCTGTTGACCAGTGAGCCCGTGAGATTCAACCTCGGATACTGTGCGGTGATCGCCGATGCAAGGTCGCGGTCAGCGGCCTGAAAGGACAGGTAGTCGCGGCGAACGTCGGGACGACGCTTGAGGAGTTCCGAAGGCAGGCCCGTCGCGGGCATGGGAGGCAATTCCGGCAAGACATCGCCAGGCTCGAACGTCGCATCTTGCGGGATCGTGCCGAGCAACAACGCCAAACGATGCTCCAAGACTTCGATGCTCGAACGAACGACCACCGCCTGTTCTCTCGTCGACTCCACCAGCTGGCGTTGCCGCAAAACATCGGGGCTGCGAATCAAACCCAAACCGAATCGTGACTCCTGTAACTCGAGCCCCGTTCGATTGGTTTTGATTTGCTCCTCCAGGAGCTTCATCTGCGCATGCGCTTCGATCAACGAAAACCAGGTGCGAGCGATTTCGGATGCCAACGTGAGCGCGACGACTTGATAGTCCGCCGCGGTGGCGTGGGCGCGAAACGCCTCGGCGTCCACCCGTGATTGAATCTGCCCCCACAAATCGACTTGGTAGGAGGCGTTGAAACCGAGCGTGTAGTTCGTCGGGTCGTTACCGGGCCCGAACGTACTGCCAATGTCCGCCACGCCATCGATGTCTGGGAATAAATCGGAAGCCTCGCGGCGAACGACGGCACGGGCTGCGACCAGCCGTTGGAGAGCGGCGGCTAGTTGAAAGTTCTGACCGAGTGCCCGTTCGATACTGGCATCCAAGTTCGGGTCACCAAACGTCGTCCACCATCGGTCGGGGGCTGGTGTTTCACCCGCCGGTGAAAACGGAGACGGTTCCAGCGTCGCAAAGTCGCTTTTACCACGCGTCCGGTTCTTGCCAAACAAGCCGCGGGCGCAGCCGCCAACGCACGCGAGAATCGCGATCGCGAGCCAAATCGTGTGGTGGCATCGGTGACGTTGGATTTTTGTTCCTCGATAGGGGCCTGATGACAGTTCTCTACCGATTTTTCCGAGCGTCGGTCAATGTGTGATAGCAACGAGCCTCAAATGCAAGCAATCGTGATTTCGGCTGCTTGTCTTACCCGTTTCGGGAACAAGAATAAAACGAGGCAATCGCGCGGCGTTTGACAACAAAAGACTCCAATCAGTTTTGACGCCATGCGGCATTTGGTTTTCGGCATCCTGTTGGTTTTGACAGGCTCGTCCTGTTCGGCCTGGTCGCCTTCGGGTCACCATGTCGTCGCGGTGCTAGCCGCCGAGTTGATGCCCACTGATGTGCGGGCGGAGGTCTTTCGCATCCTGAAGGAGCATCCGGACTGGGACCGCTATTTTCGGCCACCGAGTTCGATCGCGGGGAACGCGGGCTCCGCCGCACGATGGCAATTTGGGATCGCCGGTTGCTGGCCAGACATGGTTCGCGGGACGGACGCCGACCGCCCGATGTGGCACTACCGACTCGGTGCCACGATGGTCTTGGGGGATGCGAAGCTTCCGCGCAAGCCGCCGCAACTTCGACCGACGGACACACTCGAAACGAAGGAGCTTTACATCACCGCAGCGACGCGGCTGTGTATCCGCGTTTTCTCCGATCGTTCAAGCTCGGACGCCGACCGGGCGGTTGCGCTCTGTTGGCTCTTGCATCTCTATGCTGACGGGCACCAACCCTGTCACGCCGGTTCGCTGTACTGTCCCGCATTTCCGACGGGCGATCGAGGCGCCAATGCAATTCCGCTCGTCGACGGGAACCTGCATTCGTCGTGGGATCGGCTCCTCGGGAATCGTGCCGACGCGAACGAGATACGTCGACGTGTTTCCGAATTGGGCGATGTGCGCGCTCAGTACAGGTCGATTGCGAATGAGGGCGGCGGAGCGTGGTTGATGCCGGAGACTTGGCTCGCTGAGTCGGTTCGCTACGGTCGAACACACGTCTATACGGACGAAGTACTTCAACCGGTGGTGGCGGCGTCTCGCGGCATGACGGGCGGTATCCCCAAACTCAAGCTATCGACGACGTACTTTCAAAACGCGGGAGAAGTTGCCCGTGAGCGAGCTAAGTTGGCGGGGTATCGGCTCGCGCTCCTGCTGACGCTCTGCGTCCGCCGCGAGTAGTCGAACGCCTCCGACTCAGGGGCAAGTGTCGGGGCTTGCGGCAGCGGGCGGTACCCACGGTGAATCCCGGTTATTGCTCGCGGCGGCCAACGCTGCCGCCGCAGCGGGTAACGCGACTCCCGCTCCCCCGAATCCACCAACGCCAGCTCCACCCCCGCCGAATCCAGTACCGCCCCCGATGACGGTCGTCGGCGCGGGAACGGGCGCGGCGGTTTCAACCGGAACCTCGGGAGGCGCGACTTCGACGACAGGCTCCGCAATCGGTTGCGCAACGATGTCGCAGCATGGAAGCGGTTCGCAACAGGGAGTCGGCGTCACAATTGCGGGGCAACACGGCACGACTTGCATGGCAAAGTCAGAACGCGTCAATGGCTGGCTGACCAGCTGCTTGCCCGTGGAATTCAGCCGGCCATTGGCGGAAGCCACCGTCGTTGTATCAGCGACCAGTTCGACACCCACCGCGCCCAGTCCGTCCGGGCCGACCGAGACGATTGTGTACGAACCAGGGAGAACGTTGCGGAATTGGAACGTGCCGGTTTCACCAGTGAGTTTGTGGTCGATCCGTTTTCCATTTTGGTAAAGGAATACGCTGGCATAGGCAGCCGGCTTGAAGGCGTCTCGTGCCTTGGTTTCGCCTCGGCTGGTTGCGGCGTAGAGATGACCCGTCATCACGCCGTGAACACACCGCACAACAGAATCGCCGTTGTCGGTCTGTCTTGCCATCAGGGCCGTCGCGTTTGCATCCAACGAAAGCGAGTCGAGATCGCGTTTCATCGGCAAGTAGCCCGACACGGCGGATTCAAAATCGCTCTTGTTCACATTCCCGCAAGTGACGATTCCCAGACTCGGAAACTCCGTCGCATTTGATGGTTCGACCACATGCAGCGCGTAGTAACCGAATGCGTGATCCGAACTCGCAAGCAACGCATAGGCACCCTCCGGGACGCCAGCGAAAGAGAGCATTCCCGAGTCGTCGGCGACGCCGCGAAACACAAGCCCTTTGGGGCCAACGAGTTGGACTTCCGCATCGGCAAGGGGAGTTCTCACATCGTTCTGCAAGTGGACGACTTGCACGCTCAGCTTGCCGTTGAGGGGTGACAACCATTGATCCACGGTCAGTCGCGGTTCGGATGGTTCGCGCGCAGAGAGCGTCGACTCGTTGACGGCGACGAGGAAAGCGAATGCAAAACAAAACGCCTTGGCAAAACTCACGCTTCGCATCCTACCTCACCTCCTAACGTTGCGATTTCAATCGTGCTCAACTGTTGTGACGATGCGGACTCTTCGCGTTCATCCCTCACCGACATTAAACTACCCAGCGAATAGAGCGCTCCGAGCCCGAGTCCCGCGATGGCGCCCGTTGCGCAGGCGATTGCAAGAATGGCTCCCGCCCGCGGCGAAACAACTCGGCCTTCTTCCGGCGAGCGGAGGATGGCATACGAGTTGGTCGGAAAGGGCGAAGAGGCCGGCAATTCCTCAAGCCGCATCAAGATTTGGTCCTGGAGCAAACGCTCCTGTGCAAGACGATCGCGAAGCTGCTCCGATTGCCGAGACAGCCGATCTTCGTTGGTCATTTGAATCGCCACTGAATCCAATTCGGCCAACAGTTCGTCGGTACGTTGCTGTGAATTGGTAACTTGCTCTCTGAGGTAGTCCACCCCCTCACGCGAGGTCGACCAATCCTTAGACGCGACTTCGGTGATGGTCAGCGCGCTCGCTTCGTCAAGTCCGTATTGACTCCGCATCGCGTCGATACGCTTTTGGATCGCGACGACGGTGGGGTGCAGTCGGGCGTATCGCTGAAGCGCCCTTTCGAGTTCGGCTTCCAATGGAGCAAGTGCCTTTTGTGCCTTCGCATCTTCGACAGGGTCGCCACCAGCTGTTTGAACCCGAATCGGCTGCGAGAGTGAACGCAGGAGTTCCTTCTCAGAGGTTCCCCGTGCCAGTTGCTCTTCCACCATCCGCAACCGTTGTTGCAACGATGAATGCAATGAACGCTCTGCATCGAGCGACTCTTGAAGTAGTTTCCAGCGGACCGAGGCGACCGACTGGACTTGCCCATCGATCGGTATCGAACGCTGTCGAAGTTCGATTTGTCTCAGTTCCTCGTAGAGTGCATCGATTCGTGAGCTGACGCCCTCATGCGCCTCCGAGAGCAATCGATTGGACTCCTCCCACGTCGCGTTTTCGGGTGCGCTCGCGATCGTGGTGTGACCGGCTTCAATGATGGCCTCCACAACCTGCTTCGCCAGTTCCGGCGAAGGCGACGAGTACGACACTTCGTAGACGCGTCCCCGAGATGTCGCTTCCACTTGACGCGCCCGCAAGCTCTTCGAAATCTCTGCGGCGATTGACTTCGCCGAATCGCCAGCGCGGGAGGGAACCAGCAAGTCGAGTTGCGACTGCTCTACCGCGAACGCCACGTTCGGTCGACCCACAACCAATGCACTGTCGTCCAGGCCATCAACGTTGGTCGGAGACCCGACCAGTACCAGAGCGGTCGATTGGTAGACGGGCGGCTGTCGCC
>JBCBOT010000077.1:0-28315 GCA_039821165.1 Planctomycetota bacterium
AAACTGTTCATTCCGCAGCGGTCTACCCATGTCGAAATCCTCCAACCAGAAAATACGCAATCCGAACCGTCCTGGCAATATGGTGGGTGGCACCTTTTGAAAGGGTGGGTGAGTCATGACGACTTTTCTGAGCCTGACGGAAGGCGTCTTTGGGCTCGTCGCGACAGTCGACGCCAGATGGATTCCAGGGGGCCCTGTTGGCGGTGGTGCAGCCATTGCAACGCGAACACCAACTGAGCGACGTATATTGCGATCGCAGCCAGGATGAGTTGTGACGGCGTGAGTCGGGCGTACAAATCAAATCCTGAAAACAGAATCAAGCAGATCAGTGATTGCATGACGTAAAGCGTCAAGGAAAGTCGCCCGGTAAACGTCAAGCAGAACAGTGCGTTTCGTATCGCCGGGAGCTTCCAAAGAAGAAAGAACCCGACGATGTAGAGCATCCCATGAACGAATTCGGCGGCGTGGATGATCAGGATCAAAGCGATTCGATCTCTGATGGACGACTCGTAGTCGAAGGCAGCGATCAAGTCGGTACGATAGACAAAGATCCCGACGGTCGCGGCCAAGCTGGCAAGACAAAATCCGGTCGCGCGAGGCACGTTGACCTTGGAGGCGAGTCCGTTCCGGGCGGCGATGATGCCAACGAGAAAGAGGCTGAACTCCTTCGGCATGTACACAATGAGTTTCTCATTTCGAAGCGAGAAGTAGTCGCGTAGACGAAGTGAGAGAACCTCTGCGTAGTTGCCGTCACGGTTGATTCGAATGCTGTTTTCGAGCGTTTCGGCGGGCTGTGCGGCAATGTCGGGGTACTCAAACACTCCGCGAAGGACGAACTCGTAGACCGGGATCAAATTCACGACGAGGGCCACCACAACAAGCCGCCAACTGCTCCATCTCGCAAGGAATGGGAGTGTTAGGCCGAGTAGCGCGTAGGGCAGCAGGATGTCGCCAAAAGACAGCAGCACGAGGTGCAAGATTCCGAAGAAGGCAAGCACCGCCATGCGACGTGTCCAGTTGTCGCGAAACGCCCGGTCTTCGTCGAACTTTTCCCGCTGCAGGGCGAAGCTGTAGCCGAAAAGAAACGAGTAGATGAAAACGAACTTCCCGCTGAACAGGAAAATCATTCCCTCGAGGATTTGTGACTCGAGTCCCGCAAATCTCGAATAGAACGCGGAGTAGTGGGCGTAGGGCGCGTGAAAAACAAAAATGTTGACGATCAAAATTCCGAGCAATGCGAAACCACGCAGCGCGTCGATTTGATGCAGTCTCATCGGTCTTTCATGGTGAGCGGAGATGCCGCGAGTGTGCGTTAAACGCGCGCTGAAAATAAGGCCGCTTCATCGATTGTGATGATGCCTTGGAACGCTTTGCTGAGCGCGGAAACGCGGAGCGTCCGCATGCCTTCTTTGATGGCTTGTTTGCGGAGCGCTTCGGTGGACTCGTTTCGGAAAATCATGTCGCGGATCTCCGACGAGATCGTGAACATCTCAAAAATCGCAACTCGACCTTTGAAGCCGGTTCCCGAACATGCTTGGCAACCACGACCTCGCATGAAGGTGGCCTTTTGTGCCTGTTCCTCGGAGATGCCGAGGGCTTGCAGTTGCGTCGGCGCGACTTCGGCGGGAATTCGGCAGGCGAGGCAGATCCGTCGGACCAATCGCTGCGCGATGATGATGTTCAGGCCCGACGTGATAAGAAACGGTTCGACGCCCATGTCTCGCAACCGCGCAACGGCGGAGACGGTGTCGTTGGTGTGGAGGGTGGACAACACCATGTGCCCGGTCATGGCTGCTTGGAACGATGTCTTGGCGGTTTCGGTGTCACGAATCTCGCCGACCAAGATGACGTCGGGGTCTTGGCGGAGCAGCAAGCGAAGGACCTGCGGGAAGTCCATTTCGAGATCGCGATTGACATTGATCTGCGTGATGCCAAAGACGTTGAACTCGACCGGGTCTTCGATAGTCGAAACGTTGCGTTCCATTTGATTGAGTCGATGAATGGCCGAGTACAGCGTCGTCGTTTTGCCGCTTCCCGTCGGGCCGGTGACGAGGCACATGCCGTACTGCTGACCGGTGGCCTCGTGCATCATGTGGGCTTCTTTGGGATTCATGCCCAACTTGGTCAAGTCGGCTTTGAGTCCGGTGGCATCGACGATTCGGAGGACCAGTTTTTCTCCGAAACGCGTCGGCACCGACGAGACTCGATAGTCGACGCCACGGCCATCGATCACGAGGTGCAGGCGGCCTTCTTGGGGGCGTCTCCGTTCGGCGATGTCGAGTTCGGAGAGAATTTTCACGCGCGAGGAGACTTGGGGATAATCGTTACTTGGTCCGGCCGCGATTTGCGAGAGAACGCCGTCGACCCGCATTCGGACGCGAAAGGCTTGTTCGAAAGGCTCAAAGTGAATGTCCGACGCACCGGCCTTGAACGCCTTGGCGAAGACGGAGTCACAAAACTCGACGTTTTGGCTGAGCGACTTTTCGGCTTCCATTTCGGCACGCAGCGGGGCGTGCGATGTGGTGACTTTCGACGTCGTTTGAGCAGGCTGATTCATCGGTTGCCAGGGTTACGGGGCGGGGCGGAGTGTGCGATGTTGAGGTGATGAACGCAGAGGAATTTGAAAAGTTTGACGGGCTCATTTTCGACTGCGACGGCACGCTCGCCGATTCGATGCCCATCCATTACTTGGCTTGGCGTGACACGCTCGCACGACACGGAATCGATTTTCCCGAAGACCGATTCTACTCGATGGGCGGCATGTCGAGCGAGAAGATCGTCCGAGCGCTCGCGACGGAGCAGGGTGTTGTGGTCGAACCGTCGGTGGTGGCCGAGCAGAAGGAAACCCTGTTTCAAAAGAGTTTGTCAGACGTTCGGCCGAAGCAGGACGTTTGCGATCTTGCTCGCGAGTATCATCGCCGCAAGCCGATGGCGGTTGCCAGCGGCAGTGGACGTGTGGTTGTTCTCAAGCAGTTGGTCAATCTTGAGATCGATCACTTGTTCGACGCAATCGTGACGTCCGAAGATACGGAACGCCACAAGCCAGAGCCCGATGTTTTTTTGGAAGCCGCCCGGCGGATCGGTGTCGAGCCAACGGGCTGCGTCGTCTTTGAGGATTCGCCGCTTGGTTTTCAGGCAGCCGAGGCGGCGGGCATGCACTGGGTGGACGTGAGGTAGCCATGTCGAAGCGGCGTGAATTGGAAGACGTCATCGCGCGGATCAATCCGGGAGTTCTCCTTCCAGGCTGTTCTTACCCGGTGCTCTCCTCGGACGATTCGGCACACGCGTTCGGCGAGTTTACGCCCGTCGTTTTTGATGGGCTGACGTCGTCGGGACGCGAAAGCCTTTCGGCTTCGTTTGTCGATGTCATCCGCTCGCTGTCTCAGGCTCATCAAAGCGGATTCCCGTATGGGCGGATACGTTCTTCGTCGTTTCACAACCGCGGCAGTTCGACTGCACCGGCGGCAACACTCTGGATCGACTGGGAGAAGGCGGCAGAATTGGAAGCCGTTCACATCGGTGACGACGAATCGATGTATTGGTTGGAAGAGCGATTGCAAACGCCGCGAGAACCGAATGCCGTCGATGATTGGTACGCACTCGGCGTCGTCTTGTCGGAAGTCTGTTTGTCGTCGGAGTCGGTTGCGAAAATCTGGGAAGTCAGCGACACGCAGGCCGACTTTGTTCAGAAATTGAAGGCGAACCTGAAAAGCTGCCGCTCGCATCGCCGCGTGGCTTCCATCGCTTGGAAGTTCATCAAGGCGGCATCGAGCGGAAAGGTGGAGGCATCTCTGATCGCATCGGCCCAGTCACGTCTCGGTAGTACCTCCTCAACAAGTCGTCTTCGTCAACTTGCAATCGCAACGACCTTGTTTCTGTTGGCAGGATTCGCCGTTTCAAATCTCAACGAAAAGAACGCCGTGCGGCGTGAACTAGCGGCCGCCAACCAGCGATTAGCCGCGATGGAGGCTGAATTGGAAAACGCCGCTACGGCACGCCAGGCACCGACGGTGATCACGACGCCGATCGTTGCTGAGTCGACCGTGCCGCGAGTCTCTGAAGATCGAAGGTGGTGGATTGAAAACGTCGCGGACCGTCCGCTCGAAGAAGCGATGCAGTTGGCCAAGACGCGCGGAGGGGATGCCCCGGCTCAGTGGCGACAAGGACTCGCCGCAGTCTTAAGGCTCCGGGGGCAACTCCAATGGAGAAAACGCGATGCAACCGTGCGGAAGCTTGTTCAGCAGTGCATCAACGAACCTTGGGAAGCCGATTCCTTGCGCGCGGCAACGGAGCGTTTGGTCCTGCTGACGGAAGCGTTTGATCGCTGGCAGGCTTGGGCACGAAGTCGACGGACGATGGAGGACATACGCGAGCAACACGCACTGATGCGAAGCGGTTTGATCAAAGACATGCTCGGCGAATGGATCGGCGAGTTGTTGGAAGTGCGTTCTTTCGACTTGAATGTCATCGCGGTGCAAAACGAAGGTGAATGGACGGCACACTTGATCGGCTTTGAAACCGAGACCGACTCAGCGAGCGAGCGTTGGGCGTGGGAAGCGGGCGGCGAGAAAGGTGCGGTGTTCTCGTTGGAAGTGGAGGAGTATCGCGCCGGACAGAGTGTTTCGTTTTGGGTCCAGCAGGATGGGACGATTCCGTTGTGGAATACGACCGTGATCGAAGTGACGCTTGAGAATCCACTCTTGGTTTGGAGTTTGTCGCAGGGAATTCGTCAGGTCAGTTCCGAGAGCGGTTACGGCGTGACGCTTTCGACGAGCAAGCGGGTGGGGCCACCGCCAAAGTTGACTGAGGAAGGAAAGGAGTCTTCGGCACAATCGGGTCAACCACGCGAAGTCGTCGATCCCCGCGATCTGATGCCGCTGTGATCCGGGAAGGTCTTGGGGGAACACTAATCAGCGCTAATCCTCACTCATGAAGAGTCTTGGTTGTGCTCGAACGACGACGCACTCCACCCACCAATTGCCTGTTTGAGGTCATATTAGTGGAGATTAGTGAAGATTAGTGTTCCTTTGTCTCATTCAGTTCAAACCAGCAGCGCCCCCGGTTGCGGTGTCACGAGCCTAGAATTGCCGCCGGTACCATGATTCGTTTCGAGTGATTGCTATGCGAACTCTATTTGTTTTGCTTCTTGGGCTCGTCTCGCCGTTGGCGGCATTCGGGGCTGATCCGTCGCAGTGGGTGTCGATGGAACGAGAGGGGGCGAGCAGGAAGAAGATTGACACGCGCGAACTCGGCCGACGGTACCCCGTCGGCAAAGAGTGGGCGGCTTCGAAAGTGCTGCGGATTCGCGGTTTGGCGGTCAACGAGAATTGGGGAATCGAGGGCCGCACGAATGTCGTGTATACGAATCGCTACTCCAGCAAGACACGCGTTCTGAAGAACGGCTTGGGGGACATCACCTTTGAGATTCATGTGCTTGAAGCTTCGCAGCAGCGGATCACGAGTGAGAAGCGTTTGCGGGTCGCGGACTTTAGTGATGCGTCGCCGATTTTGAAGATCGGATTGGAGCAGCTGCTCGATGCCGCGCGGACGGCAGCGCCGCCGATCGATGTGGCTTACAAGTTGGTGGTGACGTACGGCAAAGTGGATCCCCGGTACGAAAAAGCCTTGACGCGTTTGGCGGAAGTCAGCGGTTTTGACGTCGAGCGACTCACGCAGATCGATGAGGCTCAACTTGTTGAGGACCCGGCTCAGTATTCAGGCTGCGTCTTCGAGGTCGTTTGGTCCAACGGCTTGGGGATTACGCGGGTTCGTCAAATTGACGGTCCCGTGGAGGTGAAGCTGGACGACGTGCGACGATGGGCCGAGGCCGCCGATCCGCTATTGGACTATTACGTGATGGACACAATCGAGCGGCCGGTAGGGTCCACGTGGGAGGTCGACGCCCGAGATGCCGGTGGGCTGATGATTCATACGCAAGCGAGCGAAACGGCGGGTTCACTTGGTATGAAGTACCTGCGAGATGCGAACTATGATGGCCAAACGTGTCGACAGTTGGCGATTCAGCGCGGGGATTTAACGATGTCGCTGGACCAAAATGCAAAGAAGTACGACGCGCGGGTCCGCGGGATTCAGGGACGGGTTTTCTATGGCAAGTCGGACTACTTGATCTTGCAGGCCAATGGGACGTGCGACATTCAAGCCAATGTCCGATCGAAGAATCATCTACTGTTTGGAACGAAGTGGCAACGTGACGTGAAGACGGATTTTCGATACGAAGCCAAGCTGATTTCTCGTGGTAAGTGAAGCCGTCTGTCCGGTTTGCGGAGCCACGACAGCAAGCGATGTTTGTCGTTGCGGCTTTCCTGTCGCCCGGTGGCATATCGCAGCTCTTCAGCATTCGATCGGCTTGAAGGAGCACGCTGAAGACGCGGACGATACTCCGCGAAACGAGATCGCGTTTCAAAGTGCGGGCGCGATCGTCGAAGTTGCAAACGATGGAATCCTGATGATTGGGCGCTCAACGGCGGCGCCTTCAGGAGCGTTGATGCAGACGTTCCGACATCGCGAGCTTGCAGAGCATCATGTTGCGCTCGTCGCCGGCGAGCAAAAATGGTTCGCGGTCGCAGTTGGTGGAGACGCTTTTGTCGATGGTCGGAACATCCGTGCGGCGGAGTTGCGCGTTGGCTCGGTATTGCAGTGCGGTCCACTTGCTTGGCGACACGCGGGAGCCGGAAAGTTGCGGCCGGTGCAACCGATCCCAGGCGTGACACTCCAGGTCGATGCTGAGGTGGAAGGGCGGCTGATGCGAACCGGCCTTACGATCCGTCAGGGCGAAATGACGGCGATTGTGGGCCCAAGTGGCTGCGGAAAGTCGACGTTGTTAGAGACGATCCGCGACGGTAGCGGTTTGGTTTGTGAGCCGCCGGCTGGGTCGTTGTTTTTTGTCCCGCAACGGGATTTGGTGCACGGCGATTTGAGTCTTCGCGACGCGCTCGCCGCGATCGGGCGGCTGTACGGACGCGAAGTCAAGCCGATTGATATCGAGGCCGCGCTTGATGCGGTCGATCTGCCGGCGGACTTTCAAAGCAAGTTTCCACGCGAGTTGAGCGGCGGACAGTTGCGACGATTCCGAATCGCGGGGGCGTTGCTTTCCGGCGCGGGCGTGATCGTGTTAGACGAGCCGGACAGTGGTTTGGATCATGAGACCGCGACTTCGGTGATCCGGCTACTGCGATCGTTGGCGGTACGAGGCGCGACGATCGTGGCCGTGACGCACCACCGACACGTGCTGGAGGACTTTGATCGAGTCATTGAGATGAAGCCGACCGAACAGGGCGGTGCGTTGCGTTCAAACAATGAGACGTCGAGTCGTGTGGACGCAGTCGCTACGGAGAATGACTCAAGCGAATCGGTGACATCGGAAACGACATCAGAGCACATGTTGCCGCGATGGTTGCGTCAATTCGGAATCTTGGTGACGCGGGAACGTCGTAAGTTGACGTCGCCCCGCATTCAGCGTGTTTCGTTCGGTGCATTCGGCTTGCCCAACCTGCTGGTCGGTTGGGGATTGGTGCCGCTGTTGTTCGCGGTTGCCGTGGCGATCAGCGTTCCGACCGACCCGGATCGCAACTTGGCGGACGGTCTTTACGGTGAGATGGCACCGATGGCGCGGTTGGGATTCTTGGCGGTGGTCTCGGTGATTTGGATGTCCGCGAGTCAAAGCCATTTGTCGGTGACGCGCGATCGCGAGCTTTGCGACTACGAGATGTCCTACGGCCTGACGTGGGCGCAGTTGATTTCTGCTAAAGCCGCCGTGTTCTGTTTGGCGGGCATGTTGCAAACAACGGTGTTCGCGGTGCTGCTGTATTTGATTCGCCATCTGTGGCTCGAGCGATCGTTCTTCGTGGACGAACACTGGTGGCAATTGCCTGGGGTGTGGCTTTGCTTGCTCATCGTTTCATTGACGGCGACCACGGTCGGATTGTTGATCTCCGCGGTTGCGGGGCGTGCGCCGTTGTTGGCCACCGCGATGCTGCCGGTGGTGATGATGTTTCAAATCCTGTTTAGCGTACCTTTCGCAGTCTCCAATCCAGACGGCTATGAACCGTTGGCGGACTACGATCGACTGACGGTGTTTGAGCAATCCGAAGGCGAAGGTTCGGGTGACGACTGGGAAGACGGCGATTGGGAAGATGATGGCTGGGACGATTTGGATGCGGAGCGGCCGATGTATTGGACCTCGTTGATTTCGTATGCCACGCTCTCGCGATATGGCGATCAGTGGATTCGTTCGTTTGCCTTGACGACCGAGCCGGTAGAGCAGGGCAGGGCGGTGCAGTGGTCATGCATCGGAGGTCTGTTCGCGATTGGAGTGATGAGTTTGATGGCGTCTTGGGGTGTGTTGTGTTTGCAAACCTCACGTTTGGGGATTCGACGGGGCGTTGTGCTCCGCGCGGCCGTCGTGATTTTGTTGGGAGTGCTCACGTCGCCCTCGGCGAGCGCGCAAGACGATGGCGTGGTGAGCGATGCGATGATTCGGTTGCCGTTGGTCGAGGGGAGATACGACGAAAGTGAGTTGCGGCGTTTCTTCGGCGGCGGCGAGGCCGAGCCGCGTTGGCGGGAACTCGGAAACCAAGATCGCATCGGACTGGTTGCCTTGGAGTTGGTGGGCAAGATCGAGTTTGATCTCGGCAATGACGAACTGACCATTCGCATGAAAGGGGCTCCGAAATGGGAGTTGATGCGATGTCTGGCGCCGCCACGTTTGTTGGGTGCGGAAGAATTGGGGTCGGACGAAGCCGTCCTCTTTGTGCATGGTTTAGAGGGTGGGCGCTCGACATTCGCCCGCGCGCGGCGGCGATGCGAGGAGTTGGGCGTCGACACGCTGACCTTCGAGTATCCCAACGATGGGCCTCCGGCGGAGGTTGGGCGACAATTGGCGACGTTGTTGGCGGAGCTGAAACGGCGCGAACCGAGACTGCGGCTCCATGTGCTGGCGCATTCGCTTGGCGGCTTAATCGTGACATGGGCCGTGGGAGAGCCTGACTTTCCGGCGCGAGCGGTTCCCAATGTCTTCACGTTCGGGACCCCCTTTCGAGGGTCTCGTTTGGCCGAGTTCCATGATGAGTTGGAGCTCTACGACGTCGCGTACCGTTTGGCGACGTTTACACCGGGCGGATTGGACACGGTGCACGATGGCCGTGGGGAAGCGGCTGTGGCTCTGCGACCCGGGAGTGAATTCCTAGCGGACTTGGCCAGTCGTCCTCGTCCGTCGGGGGTTCGTTTTCACATTTCGGCGGGGACCAAGAGTTTCCTCAGCGAGGAACGACGGACGTTGTTGCTGGGAGGTTTGCCGGGCGAGATGAAGCGGCTTGGTGTCTCCCCGGAGTACGCTTCGCGGCTCGAGCGACTTTTGCAGACCCGCGAGCTGACCGATGGTGCCGGCGACGGCGCGGTGACTCGGGAGAGTGCGTTGGGGTTAGCGGGGGCGGCGACTTCGACGACTTTTCCACTCACGCACCTTGCTTTGGTGACGGAGGATGGGCCTTTGGAGTGGGCGCTCCGGGGGGCGGGACTCCTCGAGGTTGCGAATCAGCCCGCAAAGTAGCGGCTTTCTCCATTTACAAAACCGCCTCGCGGCTCGTACACTGCCGGGCTTTCCACCGCGGCTATCGGTGCGCCAATTTGGCGGACCGGCGGCTATTTTTGTCGATTAACCACCCTTTTACGCCGTGTTTGACTCCCTTTCGGACGGACTGCAGTCGGCTTTCAAGAGCTTGCGAGGTAAAGGCAAGCTCACCGAGAGCAACATGCGCGAAGGGCTGGCGATCGTGGAAAAATCGTTGCTGGATGCGGATGTCAGTTATCCGGTCGTCCAGGACTTTATGAAGCATGTGACGGAGCGGGCACTCGGAAAGAAGGTGCTACTCAGTCTTCGTCCGGAAGAAGAGCTGGTCGGGATTGTTCACAGCGAGCTGACGGCAATCTTGGGCCCGGTCGATCCGTCGATTCATCTCAAGAAAGACGGTCCGACCATCATCATGATGTGCGGCCTGCAGGGGAGCGGTAAAACGACGACCTGCGGCAAGCTCTCGCAGCTGCTCAAGGAGCAAAACGTCAAGCCGACGTTGGTGGCCGCCGACTTGCAGCGCCCCGCCGCGATCGAGCAGTTGCACGTCATCGGTCGCCAGCTGGACGTTCCCGTCTACAGCGAAGGCGACAACAAAGACCCGGTTCAGGTTTGTAAGAACGGCGTCAAAAAAGCCATCGAGGAAGGCGCCCGCGTCGTGATCTTGGACACGGCGGGTCGTTTGGCGATCGACGAAGAGTTGATGGCCGAACTGCAACGCATCGACAAGAAAGTCAGCCCCGATCATGTCTACCTCGTGGTGGACGGGATGACGGGGCAAGACGCCGTCAACAGTGCCGACGCGTTCAACAAGGCGTTGGAGTTGGACGGCGTCGTCATGACCAAGCTTGACGGCGACGCGCGCGGCGGTGCGTTGCTCTCGGTCAAGCATGTGACCGGCGTCCCGATCAAGTTCATCGGTACCGGCGAGCACTTTGACGCACTCGAGCCGTTTCGTCCGGAAGGGATGGCGGGTCGAATCCTGCAAATGGGCGATATCGTCGCCGCTGCCGCTGAAGCGCACCGGATCGTCGATGAGAAGGAGCGTGAAGAGCTCGAGCAGAAGATGGCTTCGGGCGAGTTCACGCTCGACGACTTCAAGAACATGATGGAGAAGGTCGCCAAGCCCGGCTTGATGGGGCGCATGATGAGCCTGATGCCCGGGATGGGGCAGTTCAAAGAGGCTCTCGAGAGCGAAGAGGCCGAAGGCGGGATCAAGCAAACCATCGGTGCCATCAACAGCATGACGGCTGAGGAACGCCGAACTCCCAAAATCATCGACGCGTCACGGCGGACTCGCATTGCCAAAGGCGCCGGGGTGGAAACGCCCGTCATCAGTCAGCTCGTAAAGCAGTTCGAAGTGATGAAGCCGTTGATGGCTGGGATGGCCGGCGGCAATGTCATGGACCGTGCCAAGATGATGCAGCAACTGCAGGGCGCGATGGCGAGCGGAGACCCCAACCTCGGCAGCATGCGGACAAAGAAAAGCACCGGCAAGCGTCTGACGAATGCCGAACGCGCCAAGATGAAGAAGCAGCGCGAGAAGATGATGCGTCAAAAGAAACGAAACAAAAGCCGGTAGTTCCGACCCGGCAAGAACGATCAACCAAGAACGATTTCCTGGAGTAATCACGAATGACTGTTCGAATCCGTCTGAAAAAGATGGGTCGTACCCACCGTCCTTTCTTCCGCGTTTGTGCGATGGACCAGCGTTCCCCGCGCGACGGCCGAGTGATTGAGGAGCTTGGGTTCTACGATCCGATGTGTCCCGAAACGGACGCCCGCGCCCAGCTCAAATCCGATCGCATCGACCACTGGTTGAGCGTTGGAGCCCAGCCGAGCGAAAAGGTCGCCGTTCTGATCAAAAAGTACGGCACCGAGGGGACTCACCTCGACGCTCAGAAGGAAGCGTTGGAGCGACTCGGCAAGCGCAAGGAATATACGCCTGCTGCGCCTGCACCGCCGAAGCCGGCTGCTGAAGAGCCCGTCGCTGAAGCGGCGCCTGAAGAGGCACCCGCGGAGGCTGCAGCCGAAGGTGAAGCGGCCGAGTCCGAAGCGGCTGCGGAGTAAGGGACCGGCGTGATTGCTGGGAGATGGTTGCGTGCGATTTGACATCGTCACCTTGTTCCCCGCGATCTTCGATGGGTACCTGACGCAGAGTCTGTTGGAAAAGGCGATCCGAAAAGGGATCGTGGACATCCAGCGGCATGACTTGCGAGAGTGGGCGGAAGACTCGCCGCATCGCAAGGTGGATGATCGCCCCTTCGGTGGCGGACCGGGCATGTTGATCCAGGTCGACGTGACGGCCCGATGCGTCGAGGCGGTCGAGGAGATGGATTCGAAACCGGCACGGCGAATCTTGCTGACCCCTCAAGGAAAGCGATTCGATCAACGGCTGGCGGAGGACTTGGCGACCAGTGAACGACTGATGTTGTTGTGTGGCCGCTATGAAGGATTCGATCAACGAGTGATCGACTTACTGGAACCGGAGGAGATCAGCGTCGGCGACTTTGTCCTCAACGGGGGCGAGGTTGCGGCGATGACGATTGTCGATGGCGTCGTGCGGTTGTTGCCCGGCGTCCTCGGAGACGAGAACAGCAGCGTGGATGACTCATTCAGCCGTGGCAATCGGCTGTTGGAGTTTCCGCAATACACACGACCGAGAGAGTTTCGCGGGCATCGGGTTCCCGATGTGTTGCTAAGTGGGAATCACGAGGCGATCGCGGCGTGGCGAGACGAGCAGAGCCGCCTCAAAACGGAACAACGTCGGGCAGATTTGTTCGACCAGGAAAACGACTGAAGATTCGTAACGAAAGAGAAGACTGATGAGTCAAGCGATCATGCAAAAGGTCGAGCAGAGCTCGATCAAGGAGCAACCGCCGGAATTCGAGATCGGCGACACCGTCGATGTGCACCTTCGCATTTTGGAAGGCAACAAAGAGCGCATCCAGGTTTTCACGGGCGTCGTGATCGCGATTTCGGGAAGCGGCTCCAAGGAGATGTTTACCGTCCGCCGGATCGTCGCGGGTGAAGGCGTGGAGCGAAAGTTCCCGATTCACAGTCCCCGCATCGAAAAGGTCGAAGTCAAACGCAGTGGTGTGGTTCGCCGTGCCAAGCTGTACTTCCTCCGCGGTCGCGTGGGTAAAGCGGTGCGTCTCAAAGAACGACGTCGCTCCTAGTCGACGACGCAATCATGCGTGTCGATTACGCTCTGCTCGATCGGCTTTTTGATGAGTGGATGCTCACCGACGAAGGTAAGAAGCTCCACGCGCAAAAGGCGACATCCGATCTCGGCATGACCGTGATGGTGTTCTTGCTCGGCGTGATTTTGATTTGCACGATCTATTACGCCGTGTCCGGCTTCAAATGCATCGTCGGGATCTTCACTGGCGAAGCGTTCGAAACGACGATCAGCGGCGCGTATCGCAGCAACCCAAATCGGTTCGTCCGATGATCGGGTTGCCGGTAATGTTCAATCCGGACCTGGCATCCGGTCGCGCCGAATCGGGCCCTTGCCTCGTCTTGGTTTCGTTCGATCGTTCCCTCGAACTCGAACACCTCAAATCACTGGCGAGCCACCTCTTCGGTCTTTATCAGAACGGTTCGGCCGACCCGACGGATGCCGAAATCGTCGCGGCACTCAAAGACGATCTTTTTCGTGGGCAAAAACGACAGGAACTGCCTGACAAGTATCGACGCGGTTACAACTTGGCGTTGTTCTCAGTGATTCTTGATCGCAAACACGCAATCGATACCCCCATCGGTGCCGCGGTACTCTTTGCCGCAGTCGGTGAAGCGGGGGATGACCAAGTGGAACCGATTCCCGCAGCACCGTTTCAAGCCGCTTTGGGTGTCTGAATCTCCAACGGAGGCAACCGTGATTCCGAGTTGGGTTGCCAGGATCCGTGGTCGCTATGTCGATTGGCGTTACGGGGCGATCGACGTGGACGCTCCGATCGGTCGAAGGGGCGAGCAGGTTGCCGCACGATTGTTGCGGCAAAAGGGGCTGGTTGTCATCGCAGAGAGCGAGTCCGATCGAGCCGGCGAAATTGACGTCATTGCAGCGGATCGTCGTGCGGGGAAGCTGATTTTCGTCGAAGTCAAAACGTTGCAGACCGACCGGCCCGGACATCCGGCGGATCGAGTCGATGATCAGAAGCAAGCTCGAATCACGCGAGCGGCAATGCGATTCTTAAAGCGTCGAAAGCTATTGGGAACTCCCTGTCGTTTCGATGTCATCGCCGTGTGGTGGCCCAAGGGGCTCGCGGAGCCCGACCGCGTCGAACACTTCGAGCATGCCTTTGAAGCCTCAGGAGAGTTCCAGATGTGGGCCTGATCCCGGATTCAGTGTATTTTTTTGAAACCTCATTCCAGTCTTGCCCACTGTCGTTTGTGTCAAACAACAATCCAGCGATTTTCACCAGCGGGGCCACTGTAGAGGGGCGTGCTGGTATGATGGGTGGGTCACTCCACTGTCATACCGAGGCCAAGAATGGGACTTTTTGACACGCTGTTCAGCGGATTGGATTCACGCACCAAATTGAGTCCGCAAGAGTCGTTCGCGGGGATTCTCCTCGCCGCGAGTGCTTGTGACGGGCACATCAGCGAAGACGAGTTCGCTCAATTCATCACGACACTGTTTCGGATGAAGCTTTTCGAACGGGTCAACGAAAAGCAATTCAATCAGGTGCTCAACAAGCTGATGGGAGTACTAAAGAAAAGTGGCCCCGATGTGCTCGTAGACGGATGCGTCGAGACA
This sequence comes from Planctomycetota bacterium, assembly GCA_039821165.1. GTDB lineage: Bacteria > Planctomycetota > Planctomycetia > Pirellulales > Pirellulaceae > Stieleria. The sequence goes on from JBCBOT010000077.1 coordinate 14,349, forward strand.
CTGCCGGACAACCTCAAAAAGTCAGCGTTCACAAACGCTTGCAACATCGTTCTCGCGGATGGAGTGCTCGAGGCGGATGAAAAGGAGTTCATCAACACGCTGATGAAGAAGTTGGGGATTCCTGCGGAAACCGCGAAGACGATCGCCACCGTCATGGTGATCAAGAACAAGGGCTAGGGGATTCCTGCGAGACCATTACGGGAGGACACACGATGTCACTATTTGACGATATTTTTGATGAGGATCCGTCGTTGGAAGGCGGCCAGCCCTTTGGGCCGCAGGAGGGATTTGCCGGGGTCTTGCTCTGTGCATCGGCCTGCGACGGACATGTCGGCGATGAAGAGTCGCAGGCACTCGGAATGATCATTCACCAGAAGAAGCTGTTTTCGAGATTGACCGATCAGCAGCACGCGTCGCTGCACAACCGTTTGGCCGGTGAACTACGTCGTGGCGGCCCCGAGAAGCTGCTCGAAAAGTCTTATCCTGCCGTGCCCCCGGAGTTGCGTGAGTGCGTGTTCGCCAACGCGGTCGACATCGTGCTCGCCGACGGTGTTGTCGAGCAGGAGGAGAAGGAGTTTATCGACACGCTGCAGGAGAAATTGGAGATTGATGGCAAGCGGGCGAAGACGATCGTGCAGGTGATGGTCTTCAAAAATCACGGCTGAAATCCTGAGCGTGCTCGGCGGGCAAGGGAACTGTGAAATTGGCCCAAGGGAGGGATCTCCGGCCGCGTTTCCCCGCATTCTCATTTACCCGAGCCAAGAACTCCTGCTAGCATCCGAATCGCCAATTGGCTGCGACATTTGCCGCCCCGTCGACTAGACTGATGGGGCACGGCGACCCAGGTTCGAAGATCGCGACGGGACTCCGATACGCTTCCGATGAAGATCGTTCTCAAGTTACTCATTGTCTTTGGTATTCTCGGAGCCATCGGTGCGGCGGCCTATCAGCCGGCGATGGCCTACTGGGAACGTCGAAACCGCGTTGAGTGGGAGACCGCAGAGGTCACTTCGGGTGACATCACGCGCTACGTGAATTCGACGGGTTCGGTGAAACCTGTTCTTTCGGTTTCAGTGGGCTCCTTTGTGTCGGGGCCCATCGTGGAGTTGCACGTCGACTTCAACGACGAGGTCAAAGAAGGCGACTGCTTGGCCAAGGTGGATCCGCGGCTTTTTCGCGCCAGTGTGGAGCGCGACCAAGCGACGCTCGAGACTCAGGTTGCCAGCCTCGAACGGATCGAAGCACAGTTGCAGCAAGCGCTCAACAATTATCAGCGTGGAAAGAGCTTGCGGACAAAGAACGAAGGTTACCTTTCCGATCGCGAGATGGATGCCCTGACGTTCGAAGTCAAATCGCTACAGGCACAAAGGAAACTCGCCAAGGCGTCGATCAAGCAGGCGGAGGCGTCGCTTGAGACCTCGCAAGCCAACTTGAACTACTGCCAAATCCTTGCGCCGGTCGATGGCGTCGTCATCGACCGAAAGATTGACCCGGGGCAAACGTTGGCGGCCCAGTTTCAGACTCCGGAGTTGTTCGTCGTCGCACCCGACTTGCGAAAAAAGGTCCATGTCTTCGCATCGGTGGACGAAGCCGATATCGGGTTGATTCAAAAAGCGAAGGCGGAATCACGACCGGTGACCTTCACGGTCGACGCCCACCCTGAAGACACCTTCACTGGTGAAATTGAACAAATTCGAGTCAGTAGCGTCACGAACCAAAACGTCGTGACTTATCCCGTGGTCATCGCCGCCGCCAATCCCGATCTCAAGTTGTTGCCGGGTATGACGGCAAGCATCTCATTTGAAGTGGATTCGACGACCGAGGTGCCTAAGGTGCCCAATGCTGCGCTGCGGTACTTTCCGGAAGACGTCAAGCTGGTCCGCGAGGAGGATCGCAAATTGATCGATGGCTCCAATTGGAAGGCCGACAACAAAGAAGACGACGAGGAAGTAGAAAAGGAAGAGTTGTCGGCCGCCGACAAAGCCGAGGCGCGACGCAAACGTAAAAAGCGACACGTGTGGATTGTCGACGGGGAACAATTAAAGGCGGTAGAAATCGAAACCGGATTGAGCGAAAAGGGTTTCACCGAAATGAAGACGGGCGAACTCAAGCCCGGCGACAAAGTTGTGACCGGCAAGAAAGCGTAACGGATGTCAATTTTCGATACGATTCGAATCGCGCTTCGGGCGCTGTTGAAGAACAAGATGCGCGCTGTCCTCACGGTCATCGGTGTCGTGATCGGGATCGCCGCGGTGACGACCATCGTCTCGATCGGCGAAGGTGCCCACCGGTTGGTGCAAGGGGAGTTCGAGACGCTCGGCACCAATGTGGTGTTTGTCACGCCGGGGCAAACCGAGCGTGACGGCGTGCGACAGGGGGGAGCTCCGACGTTGACGTCTGCCGACTCGCAAGCCATCGGTGCGGAGTGCCCCGCCGTTCTAGCGTCCTCTCCGATCGTCGGCACCGGCGGTCAGGTCATCTACGGCAACGAAAACTGGAGCCCGCGCGAAATGCTCGGCGTCGGGCCGGACTACCTCACCGTGAGAGACTGGCGTCTGAAAGCCGGATCGTTTTTCGCGGAGTCGGATGTCGAAGCCAACGAAAAGGTGTGCGTCGTGGGGCACACCATGATTCCAAAGCTATTTCGCACGACCAATCCGATCGGTGAAACGATTCGCGTCAATCGTGTTCCCATGCAGGTGATCGGTATCTTGGAAAAGAAGGGTGCGAACATGGTCGGTGACGACCAGGACAACGTCCTTCTAATGCCGCACACGACGGTCCGGAAACGGATCAACGGCACCGCGAAAGATACCGTGCATGCGATCATGGTGTCGGCCCGCAGTTCGTCGCAGATGAGCGTTGCAACCTCGCAGATCCGAAACTTATTGACCGATCGTCACGAGATCGCAACGGGTGAAGAGCCGGATTTCGAAGTTCATGATACGACCGAGATCGCGGCGACTCTGGGAATCATTACCGGATCTTTGACATTGATGCTTTCCGCAATCGCCGGTATTTCGCTGCTTGTTGGCGGGGTGGGCATCATGAACATCATGCTGGTGTCGGTGACCGAGCGAACACGCGAAATCGGGATTCGGATGGCGATCGGGGCTCGCGGCAAAGACATTTTACGTCAATTCCTGATCGAGTCGGTGGTGCTTTCGTCGATCGGAGGTCTGATCGGTTTGAGCCTCGGAACAACGATGTCGATGGCGGCGACGATGGTGATCAATGCGTACAAGCCGGGAACGGATTGGCCGATGGTGGTCTCCATTCCGGCGGCGCTGGTCGCGATGGGTTTCGCAGCGGCTGTTGGAATCTTCTTCGGTTACTATCCGGCGCTGCGGGCCAGCAAGCTCGATCCGATCGATGCATTGCGATACGAGTGATCCGATGCCGTTAATCGAATTGCATGATGTTCGGCGTGTTTACGATCTCGGCGAGGTCGAGGTTCACGCGCTACGTACCGTGACGCTCAACATTGAATTGGGCGAGTATGTCGCTTTGATCGGACCTTCGGGAAGCGGCAAGTCCACCTTGATGAATACGCTCGGTTGCTTGGATCGACCGACGCATGGAAGTTATTTGCTCGACGGCGAAGAAATCGTCACGATGAATCGGGATCAGCGTGCACGGATTCGGAACAAGCAACTTGGGTTTGTCTTTCAGAATTTCAATCTGCTCAATCGAACCTCCGCCTTAGAGAATGTTGAATTGCCATTGCTTTACGCAAAGGGCATTTCGGCTCGCGAGCGAAGGGATCGGGCCCGAGAAATGCTGGGCAAAGTCGGGCTCGGAGATCGCTATCACCATCATCCGAGCCAACTTTCTGGAGGCCAGCAGCAGCGCGTCGCCATCGCCCGGGCACTGGTGAATCGACCGTCAATTTTGATGGGTGACGAACCGACGGGAAACCTGGATTCCAAGACGAGCCGCGAGGTGATCCGGTTGTTCAAGGAACTCAACGAGGAACACAAGATTACCGTCATCCTCGTGACGCACGATCAGAACGTGGCACGAAATGCAAAACGCACGATCGTCTTACGTGACGGCGAAGTGGTCGAAGACACCGAGGACTTTGCAAGGGCAAAATCGGCTCTCGAAGCCGACATCGATGAATGATCCCGACACGTGTTCGCTGAACGTTTTGGTCGGATCAACAAGCTCATGGTTTTTCTTTCGGGTCACCCACTGATCCTTCGGCGTTGAACCGTCAGCGATGACGAGCCGTATCGGTTCTCTGAGCACGCCATCGGGGACTCTTCTTGTGCTCGATCAATCAACACGCTGCGGAGTTGGTCGATGAGGTTGCGCGGTGAAGTGACGTTGGATGAACGGGTGACATCTCGAGCGTGCTTGCAACGGCGATGGATGATCGCCATTGTCTGCATCGGTTGTTCGATCTGTGCAACGGCATCTCGAGCGGAAGATCGGCTTGAGGCCTTGTTGGAAGAGTTTCGAGACTACTCGGGAGCCGAGATTGTCTTTCAACGCGACGATCTTCCACCAGCCCGCTATCACGACGTTCTCAAACCACTGGATGCCGCCGGCAAAATCGCTGCGACGAAAGTCTGCCTGAAAGAAGGAAGGTTGTACCCGCCCAAGTTTTTCGCCGAAGTCGGGCTGGTCAAGATTGGCATCTTCGCCGCGTGCGCTTCTCGAACAACAACAGACACCCATCGTCGATTTGACCCACAACTTGGGGGCTATCGCTACTTCGGCGTTTACAACGGACGTGACGCATTGGCGGCAGCGCACTACAGCGATGGGCAACTCGCGATGACGTTTCATCACGAGGTTTTTCACCACGTCGACTCCACATTTCAGGGGGAAACGGGCGCCTGGAACCTGGGCAGCGACGATGCATTCTATCGGGTCGCGCTTTCGGGGCAGCGGCCTTACTCAGCGCCCCCGGTTGCGTCAGCCGACGTCGAGCTTCTTCGTGACAAGTGCTTCGGGATCACGCTCAAAGACTACGTGAGCGCTTATGCGGTGAAGAATAGCCGTGAGGACCAAGCGGAGACAGCTCGACACTTGATGAGTTTCTTGCCCGATGCGTTGTTGCAAACGATCGAACGGCCTGAGCTGCCAGGCAGCCAGCGTCTCTTGCACGTGCTGAATGAGTATGAGCAGGCCGTCGTCGATGGTCCATCATTCGACTGGTTCCTCGATGTGGCACTCGGCCGCGCCAATCGGAAGCAACTGATCGATGATCCCGACGAATTGCTTGGGCAGATGCGTCAGATGCAAAAGGACGTCCCTTCGAAAACTCGTTCGCTTGATACGAAGTCTGCTCGATTCTTGCTTCGTTCGACGGGGAGGTTGGACACGAAGCATCTCAGCGGCACTCAAGCATCGCAATTAATGGACGTTGCGGCGGACCTAACGAGAGGCTTGTTGCGTGAGCGTCTTCGGCCCGATCCGCATTGGGTCTCTTTCGAGATCCGTGGCCGTGAAGATAAGCGTGGGGTCAATCACACACTTCGGCATGACATTGCTCAACTCGGTAGGGACGCTCGACGTCTGGGGCTTATCCTCAGCGTGTTGCGGCCGATCGCGAGAGAATCAGACGAGGCCGCAATCCTTGCAACGCAAATGCGGATGCTGCGTGGAATCGCCCGCTACTACGTTTTCATTAAGAGGTTTTGGTCGGTCACGCCAGGAACGACGCGCGTTTTCGAATCGACTCGACAAGAAATGGTCGGAGCGTTGATTGCGGACGAAGGGATACGCGACGTTTGTCGGTCTCTCCGCTTGATCGATCTCGCGACACGAATCACTTCGGACGGACGGCTGTAAACAAGCTGCTTTCGATCAGCCTCCAGCACTGGGAAAGTCACTCATCCAGAATATTCCACGACTCGAAAACGTTGCCGAGATCGTCGCGTGCCAAGACTGTCACTTCGGTGGCAACTCCTCAAGACGCGAACAAAAATCGGGCGCTGAGATTCCGTTCGGCGCCCGGATACTGAAGGTGGCACTCGATCTTGATACCTACGTCGTGCGAACCTCGAGTCCTACGGATGCCATTTCGCAACTCGAGTCCGCCCCAGAGCCATACGATCCCGCAATCCTTCGCGTCGCGAAGCAGAACCTGGATGGGCTGTATCCCGTCAGGATTGAAGAGAGACCCGTCTCTTTGCTCAATCCAGGCATGATTATCGCCGAGGATATCGTCTCTGATTCAGGTGCTTTAGTCGTCGTCAAAGGTCTTTAGGTGACCGAATCCGTGATTCGAGTATTGAGTCACTACGAGGAGAACGGTCGATTGGTCAGTCCACCGAAGGTGTTCGTCGACTTGGATTCCTAGGGGTGAGTTTCACATCGCCTCCGATCGTTTGTGGAGGACAACGCGTACACGCTTTTTTGCAAGCAAAAGCCACATGAAGTTCCGTTTGTGCAGGCAACTTCATCGTGAATGATGGATCCGTCTCGAGTGGTCGAATCGGTATCACATGGATGTTCGTCGGATTAGTCGTGCCGTCGCAATGATGTGGCTCCTCGGCCTGCTCGGTTCAACCGCAGCAGCCCAGACGTCGCGTTTGATTTTGCCGGAGCAGCGAACACTGAGCATTCGTCAGCCGCAGCAAATCTCTCAGGTGCAAGCTCCGACGGCTCCGCGCCCCGCGACCGTTTCGGACCCGCGGTTCGATTTGCCTGAGCGTCGTTTGACGCTGAGTGAGGCGATCAACATCACACTGCAAAACTCGGAAGTCGTTCGTGTGCTTGGCGGCGTGACGGCCAGCACGAGTGGGCGGACGATTTACGACACCGCGATTACGAACACCACGATTGATCAGCAGCGGGCCACGTTTGACCCGAACCTGACGCTCAATAATACCTGGACGCAGAACGAGAACCCGAACGCGGTCCCCGATACGATTGACCCGACGCAGAGTGTGATCGTTGGCACGCAAAATGAAGGTTACGGATTGGATTTCAATCTGAACCAACGAAACGTGACAGGTGGGACGGCCGCCTTGGGCGTGAGGTCCAATCGCAGCGCAATCACGCCTGGTATCACACCGCTCAATCCTTCGGACAACACCGCCACAGAGCTTTCCTATTCACAACCGCTTTTGCAAGGCGCTGGTCGTGACGTGAACCTGGCACCGATCGTGCTCGCTCGGATCAATACGGAGCGATCGTACTTTCAGTACAAGCAAGCGGTTCAGCAGTCCGTACAGGGCGTGATCAGCGCGTATTGGTCGTTGGTGTTTGCGAGAACCGATCTCTGGGCTAGGGAGCAGCAAGTCGAGCAGGCGACATTTGCCAATGAACGCGCTAAGGCTCGAGTGGACGTCGGGGATGCGGATGAAGGAGAACTCGCTCAGACGCAGTTGGCGTTGGAGAATTTCAGGGCAACGCTGCTCTCCTCGCAGGCGAACGTTTTGCAACGACAGGCTGCGCTGCTCAACATTCTGGGGCTTCCGCCATACGAGTCGGAACTGACGACACCGACGACACCGATGGCCGATGAGCGGATCTCAGTCGATTGGGAACTCATCAACGAATTGGCTCAGCAACAACGGCCTGACATCATTGAATTGAAGCTTGTTCTTGAGGCCGATCAGCAACAGTTGATCTTGGCCGACAATCAGGCTCGTCCCGTGCTCAACGGCATCGCGCTCTATCGTTGGAATGGTTTGGAGGGCGTGGTGCCTGCGGGAAACCGAATTCGAAGTGCTGACGGTGCCTTTACCGACTGGTCGATCGGCGTGAACTTTTCCGTGCCCTTTGGCTTGCGTGCCGGTCGCGCTCAGTTGAGACAACAGCGACTGATCCTTCAGCGTGATCGTGCGAACTTGGATCAGGGTTTGCATCAGATGCAGCATTTGCTCGCGCTGAGTCTACGCAACCTGGATCAGTTCTATTCGCAGTATGAGAGGTTCCAGGCGGTGCGACGCGCGGCTCGGATCAACTTGGAACAGCAACTGGCGCAATTCAACGAAGGCTTGGTGCAGTTTATTGTGGTGTTGCAAGCGATCAGTGATTGGGGCAACGCAGTGAGCAGCGAGGCTCAGGCGCTCTCGCAGTACAACACTGAAATCGCAAACCTCGAATTGCAAACGGGCACGATACTCGAATCACATGAGATCGTGTTCTTTGAGGAACGTTTCCGCGCGATCGGACCGCTCGGTAGGCTGGCTCCCCAGGAGTGCTATCCGTTCAGTCAGCCGCCATCGCCATCCGTCGATCGCTATGAATCAGGCGAAAAGCCTTCCGAGGAGTACTTTGGGTTGGAAGACCCTGTGGAACGGCGCGCATTTGATGGCGATCAGGGCATGATCGAAATCGACGACATGAATGAAGACGTCGAATTCGAAAAAGTCGACGGCGACTCGCTCAAAGGGTTGTCGGATAAAGAAATCGACCGGATCCTCGACGATTCGAAGAAGCCGGTCGATGAGCTGAGCCCGTTTTGAACCGAAGTCGATCAGCGGCGACGGCGACGAACCGCGATGCCGGCAACTCCGAATCCAAGCAGCGTTGCAAAGCCGGGTTCGGGAATGGCCGTGATCGAAAGCAGCGGAGCGGCCGGCGGATCGAGCAAGCTGGTCGCACCACTGTAGGTCGCCTGGACGGTCAGATCGCCAGGCGTTCCGATGATTCGAAGGGTCCCGCCGGAGTTGATCTGATCGATGAGAAATTGCTCGCCGGCCGCGTCGAGTGAGAGCGTGAACGTATCAACATCCCCCGTGGCGGTCTCGGTGTATGTGCCGCCGCCGAGCGCGTGCAGCGTACCAAAAGCGTTGCCAACAACTTCGGCACCGACGTTGTCACCATCGCTTATGTATCTTGCCGAGTCACTCAATGTGACCTCACGCGTATCCTCGGCGAGGAAGAACTCGACGGCTCCGTTTGAGCTGAAGAACGCGTTGGACTGGGCGAGCGAAAGCGAGATGCCGTTGACGTCGCCGATGGACAAGTTGGAAAGTCCTAGCATTGCCGAATCGAAGTCGGCCAGCGTGTAGACGGTGAATTCGTCGTCATCGCCTTGGACGTTGAAAAACGCTTGGTCGACATTGCCGTTGAAGGCGTCGATTTCGTCCTCCTCGACCTGAGCCGAGAAGTTTGCGGTGACTTCAGCTGCGGAAGCAATCGGGAGCAGCAGGAACGGGACAACGAGCAGCAGGTAACGCATCGAAGCTCTTCTTGAATCGGGGTGTACGGGTTTTGCTGTCACGCATGAATTTACGGGCAAAGCGGTTCATGGGAAGTCCACCAATCGTCACATTTGTCGTAAATTAACATCGGGGTGCCTAAGGTCGCGTTGCCCGCCATAAGGGATTTCACCATGGCGGGGCATTGTGTGGTCCATGAGAGGTGTTTGTTGCGAAGTGTCGGCTCAAATTGCGATTTGCCAGCCTGACATTGCAATTTGGAAGCCATGGGGCGAAGTGCTCTGTCCCCGGAAGTGCTCTGTCCCCGGAAGTGCTCTGTCCCCGGAAGTGCTCTGTCCCCGGAAGTGCTCTGTCCCCGGAAAAGTGCTCTGTCGCCGGAATGTGTGTGCCGGAAGTGCTCTCGTCGGAATCGGGCTTCGGTCTCCCTCGCCAGGGGCTAAAGGTGAGGGTCGCTACTACGCTCCAACAAGCGGTCCGAACAGGATGCCGCACCGATCGGACATGCGAAGACTCGGCACCCGCAACGACTTTTCGAATTCGCGTCTAATAAAGCCTTCCCTGGTGTGTTCCAACCAATGACACCCCTCGGTCAAGGCGACGATGACGGATAACCACGGCAGCAGTGAAAAGCAGGGCTGGGTGCGGGAGATGGTGCAGCGGCACCAAACCCCGCTGATCCGTTATGCGCGGTCGATCGTCCGGGATGAGCACGTAGCGCGGGACGTGGTTCAAGACACGTTTCTCCAGCTGTGCAAACAAACTCCGGATGATCTCTCCGGCCGCGAGCCGGCTTGGCTGTTCCGTGTCTGTCACAACTTCGCGCTAAACCGCTTGCGAAAGGAACGACGGATGACCACCAGTACCGAGACTGTCGAGTCGACTGAAACGGCGGGTGATGCCGCTTCGGTCGATCCGGCTCACCAAACGGAAACCTCCGAGGAGTGCGCTCGCGTGCTCCGTTTCCTCGGCGACCTCACCGAGAACCAGCAAAAGGTTCTGCGGCTGAGATTCCACGCGGGCTTGGCCTACCGCGAAATCAGCGAAGCCACCGGGCTGACGACGACCAACGTCGGCTACTTGCTGCACACGGCATTAGGCAAGTTGCGCGAGCGACTGCAAGTGTCGGACGCTTGAGGCGTCTGGTTTTGGAAACGCGTTTGGTTGAGTTAGCGACGGTTTAAGAAACTTCATCGGATCGAATCATGATCGACAAGAACGACCCGCGATTAACGGCTTACCTGCTCGGCGAGTTGGACGAAACGCAGAGCGCGGAGATTCAAGCGGCGCTGCAAGAATCGGCGGAACTGCGAGAACACTTCGAAGGCTTGCGAGACACCGTCGATGTGCTTGAGGGTGCTTTCGGTGGGTTGGTCGGTGACGGCGACACTCTCACCGCCGAACAACTCGCGGTAGTCGAGGCGGCTTCCAAAGGTGAAACGCCGCAAACTCAGCCGGCGCACATTGACCCGCCGCTGGTGGAGACTCCTCCGAAAGTGACGCCGGTTTCGCTCGGTCCGACTTCGTCACAGCAGATGTATCGCGGGTTCGCGATCGCCGCGCTGGTGCTTTGCGTCGCGAGTCTTTCTTTCATCGCATTCCAGCGGCCGCAGTTGGTGTCGGGTGTCTGGGTAGAGAAGGGCAGTGGCCAGTCGAGCGTTGAGCCAGCATCAAAGTCGACCGCGAATGAAGACCTGATTGAGGAGATCACCTCACAGGGTCAACCGCCTCTCGAAGATCTGTATGGCACACCATCCAACAGCCAGCCTACTTTGTTGGCCGAAGTCGAAACGAATGAAGCGGAAGAGGTTCCCGCTGAGTCAGTGATGGATGAACCGTGGGATGCAGCCGAAGCGACCGTCGCGCCGCAAGCGATGCCCGTTCCCGCGAGCGAATCAACCGCCCCTGATCAGGGAAAACGTTCGATTCGGGCGATGTACGGTAGCGATGAGACGGTACCAGCGGATGCGTCCAGCGAATCAGCGCGTGCGAGGACGATTGGTGGTCGCGGTATCGGCCGCGATACTTCCGAGCCCGCCCCAGCCTCGCAGGCAGATATGCTCGAATTGTTGGAGGAGGGGGGCGATCGTGAGAGTGAATCACGTATGGAGAACGCCCCCGCGATGCCAGACCCGCGTGGCGGTATACCCGGCGGTGGCGGCACAGCGAGAAATCGCGCTCAGCCGGCAATGGCGATGGGTGGCCGCGGCATGGGAGCAGGTGGCGGTGGGCTCGGCGGTGGCGGCGGCGGGGCTTCGAGTGAGGACTTTTCCCTTTCGGGCGATGATGCGGCCGACGCGTTGTTCATGGAACCGACGGAAGGCATGGGAATGATCGGGGGTGACTCGGGCATGTCCAAGGTTCCGATGGGCATGGGAGGCATGGGCGAAGCGGCGAAGGGGATGAGCATGGGAATGATGGGAGGCATGCAGGCAACGGACATGGAAGAGATGGGCGGCATGGAGATGGGCATGGAAGGAATGATGGGCATGGGAACGATGGACGACATGATGGGCGGCATGGACATGATGGGCGGCATGGACACGGAGATGGATCAGTCCCGCGCGCCGTCGGGTGCCTCTACGGTCGAGTTGAAATCAGATGCCACGATCGGATTTGACGCTCTCTCGGGGGCGCCGAGCGCCGAACAGGACATCACCGTGAAACCGGAATCATCTGGTGTCGCAACGTTGCGGAGTCAAATCGCATACAGTGAGTCGACAGAAGACAGATCATCCCAAGCCGCTGACAGCGGGGGTGTGCTAGGCGACGTCAAAGTGCAGTACGTGCCTGAGCTTGGACAGATCGTTCTCAAAGGCAGCACCCGTGACGTTGATCGAGTCATGGCGATGATCGATGACATGGACACGGAAGAGGAGACCGGCAACGCGTCCGAGGAAAAGCAAGCGAGTCCGGAAGCAAAGGTTCAGGAGCTTCAAAAACGTATCGCAGCGTTCCGTCAAAAGAAGCTCGCTCAAGATGCCAAGCCCAAGACCTGGAAGCCGGCATCGGCATCGACCAACAGGGCGCGCCTGAGCATCGGCCACCACGACGACTTGAAACTCACCGCTCGCGACACCTACGTTCGCATCGATGGCTTTCGCGCCCGCGTGATGTTCGATCTGTACTACTACAACGACCGTCCGCGACAACTCGAAGGCCAGTTCCTGTTGCGGTTGCCCGATGACGCTTCGCTGCATTACTTCGCGTTCGGTGCCACCAACGTTGTGCCAGCACCACGTCAAATGCAGCCACCGACTCCTGGTAAGGGCGGCGGCGGTGGTATCGAGCCGCCCGTCGACCCGGCAGAGCAGATGCTGACGGCGCTGCGTGACAAGACCGATTCGACCGGCAGCGACCTCGCCCGCCGTGCGACGGACCCCGAATACAAAGCCGATTCGGGCTCGATTTTCTCCGGCGTGAAGACCGCCTACGTGACGCCCAAACAGAAGGCCGCGCTGGCGTACGAAGAAACCGTTCGCCGCCGTGTCGATCCGGCACTCGTCGAGTGGTCCGGCCCCGGCATCTTTCAAACCAAAGTCTTTCCGCTGATGCCGCGCAAGTTGCATCGCATCGTCGTCGGCTATGACATCTCGCTCAAAGACATCGATGACGATCGTCTCTTCACTTTGGACTTGCCCGAGGACGAAGCGGGTGGACGTGTTGAGTTTGACATCGCGGCGCTGCCGGGAACGGAAGCCAAACTGACTCCCGAAATGGACGCCTTCGTGTCCGGCGGACGTGCGTACTACCGCTACGAGGCCGCGCCGCCACGCGATTACTCGGTACGATTGTCGGGAACGGACTCGATCGTGCTCAACCACACCGGTGAACTCGGCGACCAATACTTCGCGACTCGGGTACTCGCGGATTTACCAGAGCAAGCCGCGAAGCTTGAGAGCCGCCAAGCCGTATTCCTGCTCGACACGTCGTGGAGCGATCGGCCGGTCGCATTCTCGCAGCGCCTGAAGTTGCTCGAAGCAATCCTCACTGAGAACCGCGACAGCATCGATCAGTTCGCGGTGATGATGTTCAATGTCCAACAGCGTTGGTGGCAAGAAGCCTTCGTCGCCAACAACAATGAGAATGTCGCCGCGTTCTTGAAGATGGCCGATGACTTGGCTTTGGAAGGTGCGACCGATCTGCACAGTGCCATCTCGGCGGCGAAGAAGGTCGCTTGGCAAGACACGACCAAAGTCGCGCCCACGCCGAATTTGTTTCTGCTCAGCGACGCGGTCGCGACATGGGGCATCACCGACTTGGCGGCGCTCTCGCAAATCGCCGAGCCCGGCGAAGACGGTGGTGGGGCGATCTTCGCTTACCAGACTGCCGGCCAACCCAGCGATCGTGTCATGTTGCGTTTGCTCGCGGACGCCTCGGGCGGTGCCGTGTTCTCCGTCGCCGACAACAAAGAACTGAAGACAGCTGCGGTTGCCCACCGCAGTTTGCCGTGGCGATTGGCGAGGGTCAGCGCCGAAGGTGCGACCGAAGTCCTCGTGCAAAGTGCTTCGAACACGATCTATCCCGGCCAACCGCTGGTGGTCAGCGGCGTCGGTGAGCGGACAGGCTCGATCGAACTCGTTTTCCAGCGCGGAAGCGAAACGAAAACGCTGACCATCGATCCAAAGATGTCCGTCAAGTCACCCGCGGCGGCACGCCTGTACGGTCAACTTGCCGTCGAACGCTTGGAACCGCACGCGGCGGGGCTCGAGCAAATCGCAGTCGCCTTCGCTCGCTACTTCCGAGTCCCGGGGCGCACCTGTTCGATGGTCATGCTGGAGTCCGAAGCGGACTACAAACGCTTCGGTGTGAATACATCGCCGGAAGAAGATCAACTCGTGA
>JBCBOT010000078.1:0-28268 GCA_039821165.1 Planctomycetota bacterium
TCCATTGCAACCACTGATTCGCGATGCAAACGTTCTGCGACAGGCAACTCCGAGTCGGCTTGGTTGAACGGTTCGAGATAGCTGACGAATGCCGTCTCGCCTTCGACAACAATTCCCGATCGACCGCGGCCTAGCTCCACAGACCATCCCAGTCCCGGTGTCCAAGTCTCGGCGGACTGCACACTCACGTGATGGTTTGATGTTGCTCCCCCGTAGCCCGGCCAGTCTCCCGCGCAGGTTGCACTCAACATGCCACACCAAGCCAGCGCGGTGCTCAAACGTCGGATCATGTTTCACTCAGCTTTCTTTGCAGCCACGCCCGCGCCATCGCCCAATCACCCGCAACAGTGCGTCGCGAAAGGCCCAGCGTTTCGGCGGCTTCGTCTTGCGTCAGCCCGCCAAAAAATCGCAACTCGACAAGAGTCGCTTGGCGGGGGCTGAGTTCTGCCAACTCCTCTAACGCCTCGTGGAGCGTGAGCAGTTCGACACCCTGTTCGCTGTCAGACAGGCCGACGAGATCAAGTGAGACTTGCTCCGCTTGGCCCCCCCGTTTTTTGCTCCCGCGTTTTCGGGCCTCGTCCACCAGGAGGTGGCGAATCACCGTTGCTGCGGAAGCAAAGAAATGGGCGCGGTCTTTCCAAGCGATCGGGGAATCCCCCAACAACTTGAGATAGGCCTCGTGAACCATCTCGGTGGCGTCAAACTGTCTCGCGTCCTCATCCCGCAGCAACCGACCGGCGATCAAACGCAATTGATCGTAGACCAACGGAGTCAAATCACCCGCGGCGGCTCGGTCTCCCGCCGCCAACCGACTCAGTAATTCCGTGATCTCGTGTGGCACTGCGGTTCAGGAGAGAGAGAAAGTTGCCAGAACACAACGAGAGCGAAACTGGGACGCAGAGTGTGCAACGGATTTTGAGAGTTTTTTGGAACCACTAAACAGACCAAACACACGAAACTTCGAGGGGAAGCATGCAGCGAAGCCCACGACTTATCGTCATTCCGTAGCTGCCCCAAATGCCGTTAGTCCCACCCTTTCGTGTGTTTAGTGGTTGCCCCCTGCACTCCCCACTCCGGCATCACTGGCGGCCGCGGTGGCAGGAACAGCCGATGCCTTCGCTCAGTGTTGTGACGATGCTCATTCCGTTTCCGTTCTCCCAGTAGAACGGTGCCCGCGGGGCGTTATCGCCGAGTCGATTCATTCGGTCCGCCTCGAAGACTTCGCCGTTGGCGACGACGTATTGAATCTTCTCGGTATCGCGAATGCGTTTGACCGGATCGGCACCGCCGCGCAGTACGAGGATGTCGGCCAGCTTACCGACTTCAATCGATCCCAAATCGTTGTCGAGCCCGATGTACTTTGCTCCGTGCAACGTCCCGCACTCCAACGCTTGGAGTGGCTCCATTCCGCCTTGCACGAAGCTCCACATCTCCCAATGCGTGCACAAACCCGCAAGCTGCCCGTGACCACCGGCTTGCACCAAGCCTCCGTCTTCGGCGACCTGCTTGGCGATTTCGGCAACCCGCATGTGGTTGTAGTCCTCCAGCGGTGACTTTTGGCGACGACGCGCGCGGGGATTCAAAATGTGCGGCGGGATGAATGTTTTGAGCCGTGTGTGCAGCCAGAGATCATCGACTTCGTACCAGTAGTTCTCGCCGCCGATTCCGCCGTAGGCCACATTGAGCGTCGGTGTGTAACCGACCATCGTGCCTCGCCATAGATCCATCACGTCGTCGTAGGCCGTTCTCACGGGCAGCGTGTGTTCGATACCCGTATGTCCGTCGACGATCATGGTCATGTTGTGCATGAAGGTCGAGCCGCCCTCCGGAACGACCATCATCTTCAATTCGCGCGCGGCGGCGAGAACCTGTTGGCGCTGATCGCGGCGCGGCTGGTTGTATGACTTCACCGTAAACGCCCCGACGGCCTTCATTCGGCGGAGGTGGAAACGCGCGTCGTCCAAACTGTCGACTTCGGCTTTGAAAGAACCCGTCGCGCCGTACAGAATCCGCCCCGTCGAATAGGTCCGCGGCGCGGTGATCACCCCCGCCTTCGTCATTTCGCTGGCCGCGAAGATGCTGTGAGTGTCATTGCTCGGGTCGTGAATCGTTGTCACGCCGAACGCCAGCCGAGCGTAGTCCACCCAGTTCTGTTGCGGAGTGATGCCGCCGGTTGCCTGGGCGCCGTGAGCGTGGGCATCCACAAAACCGGGCAAGACCACGCGGTTGTTCGCGTTGATCTTCATCGCCGATTCAGGAATCTCCACTTCACCGCGTTTGCCAACGGCCTTGATCCGATTGCCTTCGATCAAAACCACGCCGTCCTCGATGATGCCGGCGTCTCCCATGGTGAGGATTCGGCCGCCGACGATTGCCTTGATGCCTTCCGGCTTGGCGTGGGGGTGTTGGAAACCGATCGATTGTGAACTCACGAGTTGAGGCTCTTCCGCGTCCTCTTTCGAGTCTACCGACGCCGCCAAGGAACCCATGACCTGTTCGATGTCGGCCGTGAACAGTTCGGGGCCGAGAGTCCAATGCAGCTTGGAACTATCACCCGAAAATTGAACGAAGTCGCCCGCTTCTTCGCTCACCTTGGCGATCGGAATGCCTTTGCCATTTGGTGAGACTTTGATCGTGTCCGGTGCATTCAAGAATGGCGCAACGTAGACATGGAACCGTTCGATCCAAGCCAGCCATTTTCCGTCGGGCGAAACGCGGACATCCGTTGCCCAATCGCTCGCATAGTGGACCCGTTCGTCATTGCCACTCAAATCGATCGAATACAGTTTGACATTGTCGGATTCCTTGCCGCCTTCGGATCGGGTGAGGAAAACGCGCGAGCCGTCGACACCGAATTGCGGTTCTCCGCCGCGTTTTGAAATCAGCTCGGGTTCCCCGTCTCGGACGGCAATCGAATACAGTCCGCCTTCGCGTGACCACAGTGCCGAGCGAAGGTGTCCGCCGCCACCGCGCTCATAGACGATGTTTTCGCCATCGGGAGTGAACGTCGGCGTGAAGTAGTGGCCGGGACGTTTGGTCACGACCCAGTTCTCGTTGGCCTGCTGATCGACCGAGGCGACTCGGATGGAGCCCAATGTTTGATCATTCCATGTCGTGTAGACGATGTACTTGCCGTCACGACTGTAACTCGGCGCAAACTCAAAGTGGGAGAGTTGCTCGGTCAAGCGTCGTGGTTCACCCTCGGGCAGAGACTTGACGTAGATGTAGCCGAGAGCCTGATAGGCGACTTGTGATCCGTCGGGGGAAACGGTGACGTCCCGCAACATCTTGACGTCGAACGTGTCCGGTGCGGCTTCGATGGGAAACCGAACGGCCTTGCGAGTTTTCCGTTCGTCGATGATTCGAAACGGAATGACTTCTGCCGTTCCCTCTTCGACGTGGATGCGTCGAATCTTGCCTTTTGCCCACAGCACGATGGACTCACCATCAGGCGTCCAGTCAAAGCCGCAATAGACGCCGTGAATCGCCCACGCTTCCTGCATATCGCGTTCGAGGTCGTCGTACACCAACCGAATCGATCCCGACTCGAGATCGAACACATGCAGTCCTGTCTTTGCATCAACGCGACGCACGAATGCGAGCGATTTCCCGTCAGGTGAAGGCGTCGGACGGCACGCGCCACCCGGACCGCGGATCAAGACTTCGGTGGTTCCATCCCGAAGGTCGAGTCGCTTGATCGCGTAGATGCCTTTCGTCGAATCCTTGTCGTATTCGAACGTGTCACCGGGTGTGACGTCTTGGCTGTAGTAGAGGTAATTGCCATCGGGCGAATAAGCCGGCTCATTCACATCTTTTTGATCGTCGGGCCGCTCGGTCAGTTGCACGCCAGCGGTCGAGCCTAGAGCAACCGAGTCTCGGTGGTAGAGCCACATCTCCCCCGCGCCGAGTGAACGTCGACTCGTAAAGTGTTTACGTGCGACGAGGTATTGGCCATCCGGTGACCACGCGGGACTGCAGAGCAGACGAAAGCTCTCGTCGGTCACTTGTTTTGGGTTTGCACCATCGGCGTCGAGGATCCAAATGTTGTCACCCGCCTTTTTACTCTTGCCCATCCGATCGCTCGTCATGGCAATCGATTTGCCATCCGGGCTGAACCGAGGCTGCATCTCCCAAGCGACCGTGTTCGTCAGGTTGGTGGGATACTTGCCGCCCGTCGCCTCCGTTCCGTCCGCACCCGCAATCGGCATCAAGTAAAGATCACCCAGCAGATCGAACACAATCTGTTTACCGTCGGGCGAGACATCGAGATTGATCCAAGTCCCCGTGTCGCAATCGATCTTTTGCACACCGGAGGGGCCTGGTGGGTTTTCTATGTTCCAATTTTCGGGCGTTTTCGAATCCGCATCTTCGGCGAACAATGGGGACGAGAGGCAAAACAGTGCAAGAAACAAGGTGAGTGTCAATCGGCGCATCGAAAAAGCATCCTGAGCGGGTGAAGGTCGCCACAGTTTAGCCCAGGGGAAACCAATCCAAATGGGCAGCGAGGACCCGCCAACTCAGGAAAAAAGAAACGATGAAAGACTCGCAACCGAAAGAAGGTGTGGGAACACTCATCAGAGTGCTTCAGAGTTCGAGGACTGTTCGAGACCCACACGAGGTTTGTTGGGATCAGTGTTCCACTTCTTTCGTGTAGTTCGAGTCTTTGTGGTTCCCTTCCCGCCTACTCGCCGAGAATGCACATTGCGGCGTTGTGTCCCGGGATTCCGCTGACCGCGCCGCCGCGGGATGCGGTTGAACCGGCGCGGTAGACTCCCGGAAACTCCGTCTCGACGCCCCAGGTTCCGGCGTTTTCATCGTCATAAAACCAAGACAACGCGTTGTGGAAGATGTTGCCCTGATCAAGGTCGACTTCCGCTTGCAAGTCCTGCGGCGTTTTGACTTCGATGCAGGGCGATCCATCCGCGTTTCTCGCCAGACAGTCCTCAAACGGCTCGGAGGTCAAGTTGTTAAGACCCTCGAGATAGAGCCGCGCCACTTCCGCTTTTTTGCGGTCGTGGTCGGTTTCGAAAAGCCGCCACGGCATGTCGAGCCCAAACAGCGTCAGTGTTTGGTAGCCGGCAGCGTTGAGTTCGTCCGATAAGATCGAGTCGTCGGTCAACGTATGGCAGTAGACTTCGCCGGGAGCGGGGACTGGCACCTCGGACGCCGCAGCAGCCCTATAGGACGATGCCATCTGCTCGTAGCCTTCGTCGATGTGAAACGAACCGGCGAATGCCTCTTCAGCGCTGACGCCGCTCGCTTTGAGTTTCGGCAACCGCTTGAGCAGCATGTTGATCTTGATCACGGAGCCTTCGTCAGCGTCACTCGGTTCCCACGGAAGGCCGAGCAACTTTGCGAATGTGCGACCGCCCGCATTGACCAGAATGTCCGTTGCCGAAACCGCTTGATCGACGTCGTTCGAATGAAACGTGACGGCGTGTTCTTGCTCGCCGATTTCGATGTTCGTTGCCGGTGCGTTCGACAGGAACTCAACTCCAAGATTGCGGCATCGTTGAAGCAATGCATCGACCAGCTGTTTCATCCCGCCAACGGGAACTCGCCATTCTCCAGTTTCGTTGCCGATGATGTGATAGAGAAAGCAACGATTCTGCAGCAGGCTCTCATCGTGCGCGTGGGTGAAGACACCGATCTTGCCATCGGTCAGCAACAATCCACGCAACGCGTCGTGATCTGCGAAAGATTCGATCGCTTCACCGAGCGGTCGCTCGACGAACGACTGCCACGCGGTCCGCTGGAGTTCCGTTTGCAGTTCCGCTTCGAAAGAGGCACGGTTGCGGAGTGGCTGCAAGACGGTCGGCCAGATCAACTTAGCAATCTCGGATTCGAGAGCCAGGAATTCCTGATAGCGTTCCCACGTCGAATGCTTGCCCGTCATCTCGAGCATCGAGTCCCGCGAACGTGACTCGTCGACATTGGAAAGCACCAAACCACGTTGATTGCCCGAACTGTCGACCCAAGGAGTAAACGACGCTGTCGTTCGACGCCGCGTTTCAAACTGCAGGTCCAGATCACGGAGAATCTTTTGAGGTAGCAGCGAGACCAAATAGGAGTACCGCGAGAGCAACGCGTCGTATTCCGAAAACACTCGCTGCGACGCGGTTGCTCCTCCAAATGTCGCATTCCTTTCCAAGACCAAAACGGACTTGCCAGCTTTGGCCAAGTAGGCGGCGGCGATGAGCCCGTTATGCCCGCTGCCGATCACGACCGCATCGTAGCTCTTCTTGAGGTTCGTCATGAACGCTGTCTCCCTGATCCCAGCTAGAGTGTCGCCGACACGAATGAACGGCAAATCTTGTCGGCTAGCGACGATGCGTCAAGCCGCGGGACGAAGAGGGAGAAGGAAGGCTAGGGCGTTGCCCCGGCCCAAATCGCACCGATCTTCTTCTTCCAGAGTTGCTGATTGAACGCCGGCACTTTCTTGTTGAGCAACGAGTCCGATCGTTTCTTGAGCTCTGTCCACTGCGTGTCGAGTTCGGCTCGACGGGCGCGCGCAGGCTCGGTGACGCGTGGCAACCCACTCTCGGTATGGTTGATCATGAACAGATACTCGGCGGTGAACTTATTGGGATAGTTCTCTACGTCGTCGTAAGCTTTCGCTAACCGCTGCACCATCTCTTCGTCCCACTCAGCGATTTCTTCGACGAGTGATTTGCCCGTATCAAGGATCGCCTCGTCGGTTTCCTCGGGAAGCGACTTCAGCAACGCTTCGAGCTGTTGCTTGATCTTGTACAGTCGGTTCGTCGTCTCATGCATCTCGGTCAGCGACTGCTCGACTTCCGACATGAATTCGTGGAACGCCTCGTACTCTTCCGGCGTTGTTGAGTAGAGCGGATTGGATTGAAGCGTTGCAGTGATCTCGGATTCAACAATGGTCTCTTTCTCTTCCTTGTCCTGATCCCCTTCTTCGTTTTCCTTCTTCGCCGGCTTCAAGGACAACCGCACCGAGTAGTCGCCCGGAATCGCTTTGTGACCTCGGTAGCTGGCTTCGATGTAAGCCTTCGGGATGCCGGGCATCGTTGGGTATCGCAGGTTCCAAACGAAACGGTTGAGCCCCTCAGACTTTGGCAACACCGTTGGTGAAGGGGGCCCACCGGCGTAATCCACGAACGAGTCGTCTTTCTTGGATGTCAACCGATTCACGAGTTCGCCATTCGAATCGCGAATCTCCAATTCAATGTGATCTTCGTCGGCCAGTTCAGGCAGCCTGTAGTACAAGACCAACCCATTTGCCGGATTCACGCCGCTGAGTGAGCTGGCACCGTCAAAGTCGTCGGTGTTTCCACTCAGTTCGCTGCCATGATTGGACAGCAGCGCGGGCTCGGATTCATAAAGATGAAACTCGGCGTCCTCATCAAACTGACGGATCAAACCGAGGTCGTCAAAAACCCAAAACGATCGACCCGATGTCGCCGCGACAATGTCGTCGTGTCGAATGATCAGATCGAGAATGGGTGTCACGGGCAAATTCGATTGAAAGGCTTGCCAGTTTTCGCCACCATCATGCGAGAGATAGAGGCCGGTCTCGGTACCGGCGAAGAGCAAACCCTCGATCGCGGTGTCTTCGCGGATGACGCGGGTGAAAGCCCCGTCGGGGATGCCGGTTGAGATCGCGGTCCAGGTTTCTCCGTAGTCGTTCGTCTTGTACAAGCCGGGGCGTTTGTCACCGAACTTGTAGCGTGTCGTCGCGATGTACGCAGTGGCTTTGTCGTGCGGTGAGATTTCGATCGCGTTGATCAAACATTCGTCGAGGTCTTCGGGGGTGACGTCGGTCCAAGCTTTGCAACCGTCCTTGGTCAAGTGAACCATGCCGTCGTCACTGCCCGTCCAGATCACGCCCTTCTCGTGGGGTGACTCGGCGACGTAGCTGATCGTGCCGTAGTTCTCGGCGCCGACGGCTTCAACCGTTAGCGGTCCACCGCCTTTGCCCTGGCGGTTGTCCATGTTGCGCGTCAAGTCGGGTGAGACTTCTTCCCAACTCGTGCCCATGTCACGAGTGCGAAGCAAGACCTGCGCCGCGTGGTAGAACGTGTTCGGCTCGTGCTGAGACCAAATGACGGGCGCGTTCCAGTTGTAGAGGTACTTCATGTCCCGCGCGGCGCGGCCAAGGTATTGAATCGGCGCCGCCATGACATTGGTGCCTGCTGCGGCCTCGGTGTCGAGCACTTCAATGGTGCCGAGATAGCTGCCGCCCATGACATAGCGTGGGTGATCGGGGTCAAAGGCCAGGAACGCGCTTTCTCCGCCGGCCGACGCATCCCAACTGCGTTCCGTGATTTCGTAGCCGCCGGGTTCGAACGACGCGATTCGCACGGACGAATTGTCTTGCTGACCTCCGTAGATTCGATACGGAAAATGATTGTCGACGTTGACCCGATAGAACTGTGCCGTCGGCATGTTGTCTTGACGCGACCAGCTTTCGCCTTGGTTGAATGTGACCGCGGCGCCACCGTCATTGGCGATCACCATGTTGGTGGAGTCGTTGGGATTGATCCAAAGGTCGTGGTAATCGCCGTGGGTGCCCGACAACGTTTCCCACGATTGGCCGCCATCGATCGATCGTAATGCCGGGGCGCTGAGAACGTAGACCGTGTGTTCATCGTTCGGATCGACGAAGACTTCGGTGTAATACCAAGCTCTCTGTGTCAGCCGGTGATCGTCGCTGACACGATTCCACGACTTTCCGCCGTCAGAAGACACGAACAGGCCGCCTTTCTCTTCGAGTGTGTCACTCTCCAGGAGCAGGTACACCTTGTCGGGATTCGACCGCGACACGGCGATCGCGCCTTTTCCTTTTTCTTCCGGCAGCCCTTCTTCGATCGGTTCCCAGGTATCGCCGCCGTCGGTCGACTTGTAGACGCCACTGCCTTCGCCGCCGCTGACAACGATCCAGGGCTTGCGCTGATGTTCCCACATCGTCGCGAACAAGACTCGCGGGTTGCTGATGTCCATCGACAATTCGGAGCAACCGGTTAGTTCATTGACAAAGTGAACTCGTTCCCAATTCTTGCCGCCATCGATGGATCGATAGATACCACGTGATTGGGATGGTGCGTGCAGCGCGCCTTGCGCGGCAACGTACACAACGTCGGGGTCGCGCGGATGAATCACGATCCGCGCGATGTGTTCGGTTTCGGTGAGCCCGAGGTGCTCCCAGGTCTTTCCGGCGTCGGTTGACTTGTAAACGCCATCGCCGTGCGAGGTCATCACGCCGCGAGGCGCGTGTTCACCCATGCCGACATAAACGACGTTGGGATTGCTTTCCGAAACCGCGACGGCGCCGACTGAACCAGTGTTAAAGAATCCATCGGAGACGTTGTGCCAGAACTGGCCGCCGTCCTCAGTCTTCCACAGGCCACCGCCTGTCGTTCCCATGAAATAAGTTTGCGGTTTACCGAAGACGCCACTGGCACACACGGAGCGTCCGCCGCGAAATGGACCGATGCACCGCCATTTGGCTTTGGCGAAATAGCCGTCGAGATCACCGAACTCCTGGCCGAAAGTGGGAATCCAAACCGTTAACAAGCCGAAGCAGATCAATGAGAGCGAACGCACGATTTCGCGAGCCTGACTGGAACGAGTGAAGGACACCGCTCCAAAGCCAGGAGCGGACATCGGCACTCTAGTTCCAAGTCAGTTAGAGGAAAGCTTCACAACGGATTCCCGTTAAAACTTCGCCATGATCGACCTTACTTGGGTGATTTTGACGATCCTTGGCTGAGCCTTTTTTCCAGCTCAATCAATTTGTCACGGTGCTTGCTCATCTTCTTGATCACCGCTTCGATTTCACCGCGCATCTTTCGGATCGTGGCGAGTTGCGATCCGGGCGTGCCCGAGTCGAGCTCAGGCGTTCGAGCCTCGGGTAGCTCACCAAACGGCGAGTCTCCAGACGCGGGAGAGCCGAAGGGGCCTGCGACATTCAACGGTAAATCGGCTCCCGTTACCCCGGCGGCCCCAGGCAGGGTCGAGGCGCCCGAGGACGAACCGAACGGATTGTTCGAGCCTCCAAAATCTGGAACTGCCCCCAGAGGGACATTCCCAGCGACTCGGATGCCGCTTGCGTTCGCGCTGGCGGCGCCGGTGCCACCCGTCGCACCGAACGGATTTGCTGTGCCACCCGTCGCACCGAACGGATTTGCTGTGCCACCCGTCGCACCGAACGGATTGGCTGACGCGACCGATGGAATCCCGCCTAAATCTGATTGAGGGACAGCACTGGGCAGGGGCAGGTTGGCATTGGGCAGGTTGGCATTGGGCAGGCCAACTCCCTTAAGGGACGAACTGCCGGGAGGGGAACCAATGCCGGCAGCAGCGGGAAGTCCGTTTGGATCCGCGAGGAGGATTCCGACTCCGACCAACGTGTTGACTTTGTTCGACGAGGGAACCATCTCAAACATCGAACCGTCCTTCGATGGGCGCCCGACGCGATGGTAGTGCGTCACAAGCGAGTCATCGTCGACGCGAATGAACCGATAGTATTGTGGTTGAATCAAATCAAACCGGACGGTGGTTTCCGTGATCGACGACGCTTCGCGAATCTGCCAAGCGAAGGAGCGTTTTGGTCGTTCGTCGTTGAGTAGAGCGGACCAGCGGCGGATGCTCTCGAGTCGCGATTCTGGCGGGCCTTGAGCAAACGGATCGTCCATATCGCCACCCATTCCCATGCCGCCCATGCCCATGCTACCCATTCCCATTCCTGTATCGAACGGATCTCCCATGCCACTGCCTTGTTGGGTCCAACGCTTTGGTAAATCCACGACTTGCGGAACGAGGTAATACTTCGTTTCCGGGGCGCCGTCCCACAGCGGAAGGGAACTCTCTTTCGACTTCGGAATTTTGAACGTCACCGCTTTGGGTTCCAGCATGTGGACGACGACAGGTTCTTTCTCGCGGCCGGTCACCACGACGATTCGGCTGGGTCCACGATGCAGCATGTGCTTCAATAGCGATTCCCCTGAACGGATTTTTCCGAGCGGTGTCCCTTGGATTTCATGCGGCACAATGGCAACACGAACTTCCCCCGGCGGCACGCGGATATCTTGCTCCAGTTCGCCCACATTAAAGACTCGAAAACGTGCGGTGAATCGCCAATCGTTGTCGTCCAAGCAAGGCGGTGCCTGGATGCCTTGTTTGGCTATCTCTTCGTTCGTCGATGGCGACGCAAACCCGTTCTGCCAGCAGGTCAGGACGCGGAAACGTTTGACATCCAGTCCGGTTGGGGTCTGAACACGAATGGTGCCGGGTTCTCGCAGTTTCACTTTGGAGCGAAGCCGACTGTTTGGCGGAATGAAGCAATACCCTGTCGCATGGACGGCCAAGAGTGGTCCCGCATGTCGGACCGAATCTTTACTCTTGAAGGTGTGCTCGCGTTCCAACTTCAGTTTCCCGTCCGTCAACGAGACACGCTCCGCGAGCGCGCCGTCGAGTGGGTTCGTGCCCAGGAAATCGATGCGGGTGCGCGGCGATGCTTTCCCCGTGCCTGCAGCGCCCATTCCCATGCCACCCAAGCCACCTCCAGCGTCCATCTCATCCATGCCTCCGCCCATCATCATGCCCATCATGTCACCGCCCGCACTGCCGTGGGATTCGACAACCGTGCGATAGACGTCGAGATCTTTCGCGGCGGACCCGTCAGGTTGAAGGAACTCAATCTCCTCCGCGGCGGCCATCAAACTGATGGTGAGAAACACCATCATGCAAAGCAAAGACTTGGTCATTTTCGTTCTCCCTCAAGTGATGACTCGAACGCTTTGAGTTCCGCTTCCCAGCGGGGCAGCGTTTCGTTTTGAAGTTCCATGAGTTCGCGTTGCGCTCGTTGCAAAGCAAGTTGCTCCTGCGCCGAAAGGATTGGAGCTGAAGGCACGGGGTTTTGGTCGCTGTTGGTTGGGCCACTGGGTGCCAAAGTCGGCGTGACGTCGACCGTTGTCGGTGTCGGCGGAAGCACGACGAGCATCGCGCCGGCAGCCAAGATGCCGAGCACCGACAAGATCAATCCATGGCTCGGCGTGGCTTGACGGATTTCCATCGGCAGGGATCCCGTGCCATTCAAATGCTGTTCGCATTGTTCGGCCCACGCGGCGACTTCAGACGCCGAAGGTCGCTTTGCTGGATCGGTTTGGTGCATCGACTCAATCATGCGAATCACCCACTTTGGTGCGTCGATGGGTTGTTTCGAAAGCGGCGGGATGTCGGACTCGGAGATGCGCCGCACGATCGCGTGAGCGTGCAATCCACTGAGCGGCGGCGCCCCCGCCAGAATCGTCCACAGCAATGTGCCGAGGCTGTAAACGTCGCTCGCCGGTCCCGTTCCTTTGCCCAAGGCTTGTTCCGGAGACAAGTAAATCGGCGTGCCCGCAAATGTCCCCGTTGCGGTGCAGGTCGCGTCGTTTTGAACGCGTGCTAACCCGAAATCGGAAAGCACGATTCGCTCGGTGCCTGCACCCAACAAAATATTGGCGGGCTTCACATCACGATGCACCACACCGCAAGCGTGCGCGGCGGCCAACGCCGACGCGACTTGGCGCAAGACACGCATCGCTTCGGAAAGCGTCAGCGCGCCGTTTCGACTCAAGCGATGTTGGAGTGACTGCCCTGGCAAGTAAGGCATCACGAGGTAAGGCACATCGCGGTGCCGATCGACGTGATAAATCGAAATCACGTTCGGGTGCATGACCGTCGCCGCCGAACGGGCTTCACGCTCAAGTGTTTCGAGCGCGCCCTCGGCGTGCCAGTATTGTGGTTGTGGAATCTTGATCGCCACGACGCGATCGACGTCCAAACTGCGCGCTTTGAGCGCGATGCCCATGCCGCCGCTACCGATCACGCCGAGGACTTCGAATCGGCCCAGGCGACCGAGTGAGTGCTCGTCGTCGCTCGGGTGCAACAGTGACTTGACCAGCGAGACCAGTCCCTCGTGTGGTTGTTCCAAAAAGTCACTTTCCGAGGTCGATTCGTTCGCGGACCAATCGTCACTCGTCAGACCTGTCGAGCGCAGTGCCGATCGAGACTGACTCACAAACTCATCGCTTGATGCCGCTTCGTCCAGCAATCGCCGACAAGACTCGCACGACTCGAGGTGGGATTCCATCTCGTCTGCGATCAGGATCTCGCCGTCGCCGGCCAACCAGCGTTGCCATTCTCGGGCGTTCGGGCAGCGAGTCATGAATGAGCCTCCTTCTGACTGACTTCTTGCAGTGACTCCATTCGCGTCACCGTTTCTCGAAGCCGCCTCAGGATGCGACTGCGAATGGCGTAAACCGAACCGACCGAACGCGAGTGTCGGTTCGCCGCTTCGTCCACCGAAACATCTTCCACGTGGGTCTGCCAGAAGATGATCCAGTGTTGCGGATCGACTTCGGCCTGAACGTGCAGCGCCGCAGCCGAGAACAACTGACGCTGATGCTCGCCTTCCCACAGTCGCTGCATGGCGTCGTCGACGATCGCTCGGTCGGCCAACGCGAGTTGATGGCTCGTTCCCCCTGTTCCCCTTCGCGCGATCTGACGCGTGACTTGGTTCAGCAACGCGTTGCGTGCGACACGGTGCAGCCAGGCTCGAAATCGTTGCGGTTGTTC
The DNA here is from genome assembly GCA_039821165.1 of Planctomycetota bacterium. Taxonomy (GTDB): domain Bacteria; phylum Planctomycetota; class Planctomycetia; order Pirellulales; family Pirellulaceae; genus Stieleria. The sequence continues at coordinate 13,591 of JBCBOT010000078.1, forward strand.
GGATGCTTGGGCGTCGGGACCGGACCAGCGTTTGGCCGCCCGGAAAACACGCGCCATGACTTCGGAAACAATCGTGTCGGCGTCGGAGTGCTGAAGCCCACGAGCGCGAGCAAAGCGATAGATCACCGGCCGATAATGGGCGTCGAATCGTTCCCACGCCGCCTGATCCTGTGGATCACGGACAAGCCTAAGAAGCGTCGATCGTGTTTCGGGCCAGGAATTCACGTCAGCCATCCGATTGGGAGAAAAGAGCGACTCGTTTCGCTGATGGGAAAGACCCTCGCCGCGGTGCACTCTGACAGGAAGTTTCCAGTTTTGCGTGGAAATCCGGCGGACGTCGGAAGCTGTCAAATTGACATCGGGCAAATTCGGCCCGAAAACCGGTCTCCACGCACGCTGCCAAATTGATTCGAATGACGCGGCGATTCTGGTTTTAACCGGTTTTAAGGCGAACTTTGGGTGGCAGTTCGCGAAAAAATTCGCGGAGTGCAATGACTGGCATGGTCTTTGCGAAAGAGTCGCGTCGACGCCTGGACGGGCGAAAACGACAGCCGAATGAGTCACCGTTCCCTGTCACCCATTCCGCGGACGCAACGAAACGCACGCATAAAGAACACACTGGACTTCATGGAGAAGCATTGTCATGGCTCAAGGTGAAAAGATCATCGGCATCGATTTGGGGACCACCAACAGCGTGGTCGCGATCATGGAAGGCAGCGAGCCGAAAGTGATCCCGAACCCCGAAGGGAATCGTTTGACGCCCAGCGTCGTGGCCTTTACGGACAAGAACGAAACGATCGTCGGCGAACCGGCTCGCCGACAAGCGGTCACGAATCCGCAGCGGACGGTCTACTCGGCCAAACGCTTCATGGGCCGCCGTCACCACGAAGTCGAATCCGAAGAAAAGATGGTTCCCTACGGCGTCGTCGGCGGCGCCCAGGAATACGTCAAAATCCAAGTCGGTGATGACCAGTACACGCCGCAAGAAATCTCGGCCAAGGTCCTTCGCAAGCTCAAGGAGTCGGCGGAGTCGTATCTTGGCCACAAAGTCAATAAGGCCGTCATCACGGTGCCCGCGTACTTCAACGACGCGCAGCGTCAGGCGACGAAGGACGCAGGTCAGATCGCGGGACTCGAAGTCGCCCGGATCATCAACGAGCCGACGGCTGCCGCGCTTGCCTACGGTCTCGACAAAACCAAAGACGAAAAGATCATCGTCTTCGACCTTGGTGGTGGTACCTTCGATGTCTCCGTACTCGAGGTCGCGGACACCGGCGACGAAGAGCAGGAGAGCCGTGTCTTCCAAGTTATTAGTACTTCGGGTGACACGCACCTTGGTGGTGATGACTTCGACGAAGCCTTGATCAATTTCGTCGCCGACGAGTTCAAGAAGGACAACGCGATCGATCTTCGCAATGACCCGATGGCCCTTCAACGTCTCCAGGAAGCTTGCGAGAAGGCAAAGAAGGAACTGTCGACGCTGCCGGAGACCGACATCAACCTGCCGTTCATCACGATGGACCAGTCAGGCCCCAAGCACCTGACGATGAAGATCACGCGCAGCAAGTTCGAGGAACTGATCGACCCGCTCGTCGAGCGTTGCAAGGGGCCCGTCATGCAGGCGCTCAAAGACGCCGGCATCCAGCCCAGCGAGATCGATGAGGTCGTCCTCGTCGGTGGTAGCACGCGTGTGCCGATGGTACGCGACGTCGTGAAGAAGATTTTTGGCAAGGACCCGCACCAAGGTGTGAACCCTGACGAAGTTGTCGCCGTCGGTGCCGCGATTCAGGGAAGTGTTCTCGCCGGCGATCGTACCGATGTCCTGTTGCTCGACGTCACTCCGTTGACACTGGGTATCGAAACCGAAGGCGGTGTGATGACGGCACTGGTCGAACGCAACACCACGGTCCCCGTCGAGAAGAAGAACGTCTTCAGCACCGCAGCGGACAACCAAACTGCGGTGACCGTTCGGGTGTTCCAGGGTGAACGCAAGATGGCGAGCAGCAACCGATTGCTCGGCGAGTTCAATCTCGAAGGCATCCCGCCGCAGCCACGGGGCGTCCCGCAGATCGAAGTCAAATTCGACATCGACCAGAACGGCATCCTCAGCGTTTCGGCCAAGGAACTCAAAACCGGAAAGGAAGCCTCGGTTGAGATCAAAGAAGCCGGTGCTCTGAGCGACGATGACATCGAAAACATGCGACGCGATGCGGAAACCAACGCCGAGGAAGACCGGAAACAGTTCGAATTGGCCGAGGCCCGCAACAAGGCGAACCAACAGGTTCATCAGCTCGAGAAGGACATGACCGAGCATGCCGACAAGTTGACCGATGAGGACAAGGAGCCGCTCAGCAAGGCGATCGAAAAAGTGAACCTTGCGGTGGCGACGGACGACACCGATTCGATCAAGCAAGCCACCGAAGAACTCGATGCCGCTGCCAAAGCGTTCAGCAAGGTCTTGTTCGAAAAGACGGCTGCTGCAGGCGAAGGTGCCCCCGGGCCGGAGGGTGCAGCGGCGGGTGCTGCGGGAACACCGGACTCCGATGACGACGATGCCATCGATGCCGACTTCGAAGTGAAGAGCTGATTCGAATCCCTCGTGAACTCATAAAACGGGCGGCCTCACCGCCCGTTTTTCATGCGCCGATTGAGTGAAGGAATCAGAGCGATTGGGCTGCTTTGGCCCTCGGTTTGCATACTTGATCGAAGAGTTGACACCTACTGCCAAACGGAAATAGAACGATGCCGTTTCGATTTGATCGATTGACGACGAAAGCGCAAGGTTTGATCGCCGAAGCTCAGGGACGTGCGACCGAGGTCGGAAACCCCGAGATCTCGTCGCTTCATCTTTTGGCTGCGATGCTCGACGAGAGCGATGGCATCACACCGGCATTGCTTTCGAAGATGAACGCGGATGCCGATCAACTCCGCGAACTGACCGAAAGTGAACTCGGTAAGTTGCCGAGAGTTTCAGGCGGACGACAACCCAGCATCGCACCGGAACTGCAAACGGCATTCAACCAAGCCGCCACGTCCGCGGAGTCGTTGAAGGATGAATACGTCAGCACCGAGCATCTGGTCCTTGGAATCTCCAAGGCCGAGACCAAGGCTCGCGCGCTGCTCAAACTCTGTGGCATCGACGCGAACGATATTTTGAAAGCTGCCAGCGAGGTTCGCGGCAGTGCACGCGTGACCGACCCGAATGCGGAAGCAACCTACCAGGCGCTTGAAAAGTACGGCATCGATCTTACCCAGTTGGCCGCGTCCGGAAAGCTCGATCCGGTGATCGGTCGCGACAACGAGATTCGGCGTGTCATTCAAGTGCTTTCAAGACGCACGAAGAACAATCCCGTGTTGATCGGGCAGCCGGGTGTTGGAAAAACGGCAATCGCCGAGGGCCTCGCGCTGCGGATTTTCGAAGCGGACGTCCCGACCAGCCTGCGCGACAAACGCGTCATCTCGCTCGATATGGGAGCACTCGTCGCCGGGGCCAAATTCCGGGGTGACTTTGAAGAACGACTCAAAGCCGTCCTCCGCGAGGTCAAGGATTCCGATGGTCAGGTGATCTTGTTCATCGACGAACTGCATCTCGTCGTCGGCGCGGGGAAAGCGGAAGGGTCGGCGGATGCCGCCAACCTGCTCAAGCCGGAACTGGCTCGCGGCGCGCTCCGCTGTGTCGGTGCAACGACGCTCGACGAGTATCGTCAACACATTGAGAAAGACGCCGCGCTGGAACGGCGTTTTCAGCCCGTTTATGTCGATGAACCGAGCGTCGAAGACTCGATTGCAATCCTGCGCGGCCTGAAGTCTCGCTACGAGTCGCATCACGGTGTTCGCATCACCGACAGTGCGCTCGTTGCGGCCGCCAAACTCTCGCATCGTTACATCACTGATCGATTCCTGCCGGACAAGGCGATCGACCTGGTCGATGAAGCGACGAGTCGGCTCGCGATGGAAAAGGAGAGTGTTCCGGAACCCATTGACCGCATTCAGCGCCGATTGCGTCAGCTCGAACTGGCCCTGCGCCAACTCGAGGATGAAGACACCCACGATGCGTCGATCGCGTCGCGAAAGGAAGCCATCGAAAACGAAATGGAGTCTCTCGGCAAAGACCTTGCCGACTTGAAAGAGCAGTGGGACAGCGAGAAGGTCGGCCTGGACGATGTGCAAACCATCCGACAGGAAGCCGAGACACTCGCGCATCAATTCGCAAAACTCGATGCCGAAGCGAAACAGACGCAACTTCGCGGCGAAAATCCCGAGGCGTTGTATCGCGAAATGCTCGAAGTCCAGACTCGGCAAGCAGAACTCCAAAAGAAACTCGATGAGGTCGAGCAGCGCGAATCGGTACCCGCCGATGAGGATCGAAGCAGTTCGACGTCTCGACGATTGCTGCGTCGTGAAGTCACTGAGGAAGAGATTGCGGAAGTCGTCTCCGCATGGACGGGCGTGCCGGTTAGCCGAATGATGGAAACCGAGCGGGCTAAGTTGCTCGTGATGGAAGAGCGTTTACATCGGCGAGTGGTCGGCCAGGAAGAAGCCGTCCGCGCGGTTTCAGATGCGGTCCGTCGCAGTCGTAGCGGCTTGGGCGACCCGGATCGACCGATCGGCTCGTTCCTGTTTCTCGGCCCGACCGGCGTCGGAAAGACCGAGCTTTGCAAGGCTCTCGCGGAAGTCATGTTTGATGACGAAAACGCGATGGTCCGCATCGACATGTCCGAATTCATGGAACGTCACAGTGTGGCGCGGATGATCGGTGCGCCCCCCGGCTACGTCGGCTACGAAGAAGGTGGCAAATTGACCGAAGCCGTGCGCCGGCGACCCTACGCGGTGATCTTGCTCGATGAGATGGAAAAGGCGCATCCGGACGTGTTCAACATTCTGTTGCAGGTTCTTGATGACGGTCGATTGACCGACGGTCAAGGCCGAACGGTCGACTTCACGAACACGGTCATCGTGATGACAAGCAACGCCGGCAGCCAGTTGATTCAGAAAATCACGGCCGAAGGCGGTAGCGAAGATGACATTCGCGAAGCCGTTGATGAAACGTTGCGGTCAAGGTTCCTGCCAGAGTTTTTGAATCGCATCGATGAGTCGGTGATCTTCCGTCCTTTGGATCGCAATCAGATTCGCAGCATCGTCGCGTTGCAGTTGGATTCACTCAATCACCGTTTGATCGAAAACGGATTGGCGATCCAGGTCAGCGACGCCGCGCTCGATCGCATTGCCGAGATCGGCTACGACCCGACCTACGGAGCGCGGCCACTGAAGCGAGTGATTCAGCGTGAAGTGCAGAACCCACTCGCAACGGCGCTCCTCAAGAACGAGTTCCCGGCCGGATCGACGATTCGAGTCGATGTGTCGGGTGACGGGTTTGTGTTTCAAGTGTTCGATGAAACGGAAGCGGCACCGGCGGTCTCGGCGTAGCGGCGGGCGTTACTTCACTCTCCTTGAGGGAGAGTCGAGCGTAGCGAGGAGAGGTCGGTGTCGACCGCCCCGCGGACACGACGTCCGCACTTCACTCTCCCTTGAGGGAGAGTCGAGCGCAGCGAGGAGAGGGTGATCGGTGTCGCCCGCCCGGCATCGCATAATGACGCACAACGCCCCGGAATTTTGCGTACGTGATGGTGCACAGCGCTACGCCCTGCGTTGAATAGAGTCTTGCAAGGAATTGAACAACGCCATGTGGCAGATCAACGCAAGGACGAAGACTGCTGTGATAGTTTTTCCGCCACCCGGAATCTCATCCGACGAGAGAAAACCAACTGACGAAAGCGAGAGGGGCACAGCCGATGCAAAGAGTGCGATCCGCAGCATACGGGGCCTGAGCTTTTTTGGGTCGACTGCCTGAAATGCGTCGCAGGTAAGCAAGAGCGTTACGATTTGAACCACGAAAAGTAGACCGACCGACTTTGCTAGGTGCACGGGATCGCGCACGAAACCGACGAGCATCGCGATTCCGCAAAAAACAGCAACCGATGTGAACGAGAAAGCTTGAAAGAGCAGGAACAACATCCGCACGTACCACCAAACCCGAACCCGTGATTGCGAAGCCTTTCCCAGCTTGAGTCCTAATCGTTTCGCTCATCCGACTCAATTTTTCCATCGCGAAGTCGAATGACACGTTTGGCGCGGGCCGCCACCTCGTCTTCGTGGGTGATCATCACGATCGTCTTTCCCGCATTGTTCAACGACTCGAAGAGTTCGAGCACTTCGTCGGTTGTCTTGGAATCCAAATTGCCTGTCGCTTCGTCGGCCAAAATAAAATAGGGGTCGTTCACCAAACTGCGAGCGATCGCAACACGCTGTTGCTGGCCGCCCGAAAGCTCCGTCGGTCGGTGATAGAGCCGAGTTCCCAAGCCCACCATCTCCGCCAACTCTCGGCACTTTGCGTTGGCGTCTTTGCCGATCAGCCCTTGGTACTGTAGCGGTACTTTGATGTTCTCAAGGACGTTCAACTGTTGCAGAAGATTGTAAGACTGAAAAACAAACCCGATCCGCCTGCCACGGATGCGAGAGAGTTGGTAGTCGTTGATCTGTGCCACATCATCTCCCGCCAGCAGGTACCTCCCGCTCGTCGGACGGTCCAGGCACCCGAGCACATTCAGCAGCGTGCTTTTGCCGGAACCGGATGGCCCCATGATCGCGATGTATTCGCCGACAAGCACGTCGAAGGTCACACCGCGAAGCGCGTGCACCGTCTCACCCTTCATGAAGTACGTGCGACGCAGGTCCTGCACCCGGAACGCAAATGACTCCGTCGAGAGTGGTTCGGCGAGTTGCCTACTCATGCCGCAACGCCTCGATCGGGTCCAGGTACGCAGCCTTTCTCGCCGGATAGACTCCGAACAATACCCCCACTCCGAGCGAAATCCCCAATGACAGCAGTACCGACCAAAGGGCGATTCGCGGCTCAATTTCGTTGACGATGGGCGGGAGTGACTCAGGTGAAAACGTCATCACCATCTTTTTGATGAACCGAAAGATGGGTCCCACCGAAAGCCCGAAAAGGACACCCGCGAGACCTCCACTGGCGGTCAGAACAACCGTTTCAATCAGGAACTGACTGATGATGTCGCTCCGCGTCGCGCCGAGCGCTCGTCGGACACCGATCTCACGAGTCCGCTCGGTGACCGTCGCCAACATGATGTTCATAATCCCGATCCCGCCGACCAGCAGCGAAATGCCGGCGATCACCACCAACAACACATTGAACATGGTGCGGGTTCGTTCCGCTTGACGCAGCAGCTCACGCGGCACCACCACCGCGTAGTCTTCTTTTTCGTGGTACTTCTTCAGCAGTGTTTCGACGATCTGAGCGGTCTCGTCGACGTCTTCGATATTCTCTACTTCGACCGTGATCTGACTCAGCTCAACGTCTTCGCCGACAAAGTTGAATCCCCGCCCACCGCCAACTCGTTTCATGACCAAGTCACCAACTCGCTGGCGCAGCGTTTTGATCGGGATGTAGGCGTCCAAGTTGTAATCGCGAGAGTCGAGGCTGCCTCCGATCGCGGCCGACGCAGTGCGTCCCTTCGTTTGCCCGATGACGGTGTAGAACTCACTTCCGACCCAGATGGTCCGACCGATCGGATTCTCGTAAGGAAAAAGTCGCCGCGCGGTATCGCTGGCCAGGACAACGACTTTTTCACCTCGATCACGGGGCGAAAGCCAACGCCCACGGGCGATCTCCAGACGGTTCAACTCCAAGTAGTCCTCGGTGCAGCCGACCAGTTTTGCGTCGGCGGTTCGATCATCGAGTCGAAGTTCGAACTTGAGTTCACGCATCGGAATGGCGCGACGGATGTTCGGAATGTTCTCCACGATGCGGCGATAGTCGGCGCGAAGGAGCCCATACGTTTTGACGCGACTGCTGGCCTCTTCTTCGCTCCCCGCGTTGGGTTCCTTCGTGCGGATGATGACGTTCTTAGCGCCGAGTTCCAGAATCTGCTGTTGGGCGCGGTAGCTGACGCCCTCGCCCATCGCGACGAGCCAGATCACCGTCGATGTGCCAATGAAGATACCGAGCGCCGCGAGGCCCGCACGCATTTTTTGTACGAGCAGGCTTTTGATGCCCAAGTCGACGGTCTGCAAAAACTGTGCAATCAAGGGTCGTTCGTCTCGGTCGGCGATTCGCGATCGGGTCCCGCATCGCCTTGGTTTCCATCGTCTTCGTTCGCGTCATCCTCGTCCGCAGTCGGCTGCTCCATTGCGCCCGGATTGAGCAGGACCTCGTCACCTTCTTTCAGTCCATCAGCGACGATGCTGAAGACGTTGTTGCTGTCACCAAGCGTAATCGAACGACGTTGGACCTCCCCTGCCACCTTCACCCAGCAATGGGCCCCCGCGTCGGAATCGACGACAGCGGCGACCGGAATCAGGAGCACGTCTTCGTATTCCGCGACCGTGATCTCAACCTCGGCACTCATTCCCGGCCGCAATCCGTTTCGTGGCGGCAGCTTGACGTAAGTGTCGTAACGAACTTGGTTTCCCGTCCACCAACTGGCCGGTTTTGCGATCGATGCGACTTCGGAAACACTGCCTTGTAGTTCGCCGTTGGTGAGAGTGACCTTCGCTTGCTGGCCGTTCTTCACTCGCTTGACCAAGGATTCGTGGACACCAAACTTGACTTGCATTTTGTTCAAGTCGGGCATCAGTAGCAGCACCTGATCTTTGTGCACGTTCGTGCCCTCGGCGATCGGCCCCGACTCCCACTTGGCGGCATTCGGATGAATCACCAAGCCGTCGCGATCGGCCGTGATCACGCAATATTGCAGTTCTTCGACGGCACGATCTCTTCGGGAGGCGTCGGCCATTGCCCTTTCGACGTTTGCGTCGTGAGTCGCCTTGGTCGAGGTGTACTCTCCCTTGAGCGTTTGCAGTTGTTCCTTGTACGTAAAATTCTTCAGTACGTTGAGCTGCGTCTCCTTCAGCTTGAGGTCTAATGCGGCCTGCTCCACGGCAAACTGTCGCTCTTCGATTTCGAGCTCACTCACGAAGCCACTACTGGCCATCATCGTCGAATGCTTCAGCCGGTCGCGGGCGCTTTGCAGCGACGACTTCGAAACCGCAATGTCCTTTTCCAGCGACATCACTTCGGTACGAAAACGTCCCTGATCGTACTCTTCGACGGCCAAGGCTGCGCGGGCGAGGCGGGCCTCCGAATGATCCGCACCCGACTGGGACCAGTTCGCGTATTTGGTGCGCTCGTCCACCTGCTCCTGAATAAACAGTGAATCCAGACGGACCAACTCGTCGCCTTTCTTCACGAAGCTGCCGCTGTCGATGATCCAGAGAACGGCGTTGCGACCACGCACCCTGGATTTGATTTCAACGTTCTCTTCGCTCTCGAGGATTCCCTGCTCTTGGATCGTAACGATCAAGTCGCCGCGCGAGATTCGATGCGTCATACCGATGGGTGGACGCTCTTCACCAAAGAAACCGCGATACGCGAACACCGTGCCAACCACAACACAGACGACCAACAACGCGACGACAACTCTTGTCACCCAGGAAGACGGACCGCCCGTACTCGGCACGAACACATCCTCGCGCTCATGAGGCTCAATGGGTCGCGGATGAGTTGTCTCGTGTCGGCTCACTCGATTGTATTGGTAGGCGTGTTATGTGCTAAATCGAGACCGTTACAGATCGTCGAACCCAAATCCGCGATCGCGTGCCCCGTTTAGTACCGCCGCGGCTTCCGCTTGGGCGTCCGGAACGTTTGCCAGGGGATCGAGAATGACTTGCTCGCCTTCGTTGACACCCTCGAGCACTACGATGAACATCTCGCTGCTGTCCCCCAGTTGCAATGAGCGACGCTCTGTTACAGAGCCGGTTTGAACCCAGCAAGCAAACCCGTCTTCGGTTTCGATGCAGGCATTGGTCGGGATAGTCAGGACATTCTCGTGTCGTGCGAGGACAATCTCGACTTCGGCACTCATTCCGGGCCGCAGATCCTGTTTGGCGGGCAGTGAGACGACCGTGTCATATTTCACAACGTTGCCGGTCCACCAACCGGCGGGCTTGGCGACGGAAGCCACGTACGTGACTTCGCCCGCGAGGCTTTGGCGATTCAATGTGACGTTGGCCTGGAGGCCGGCCGTCATGCGTTCGATGATTGACTCGTGGATCCCGACTTTGACTTGCATTTGGCTGAGGTCGGGCATGAGCAGCAACGTTTGGTCCTTGTTGACGGTACCGCCTTCTTCGATTTTGGGCGCATCCTCCCAGTCTTCGCTGTCAGGATAGATCACCAGTCCCGAGCGGCCGGCAACGATCGAACAAAGCCGCAATTCCTCCTCGGCCCGCTCCAGCCGTTTCTTGTCGGCAAGGGCTCGTTCGACGTCGGCTTCCCATGTCGCTTCGGCGACCTTGAGCTCGCCTCTCAAACGCACAAGTTCTTCTTGCTTGGTGTAGTTTTTGAGGACTTCGATTCGCGTTTTGATCAATCCGACATTCATTTCGGCTTGTTCAGACGCAAATTCTTTTTCTTCCACCTCGAGTTCGCTCGCGTACTCACTTCGCGACATCATCCGCGAGTGCTTCAGTCGGTTCTTGGAATTCAGAAGTCTGGACTCGGCAACCGCGAGATCCTTCTGCAGCGACGAAAGCTCGGAAACGAAACGCCCCTCTTCGTATTCGGAGATGGCCAACTTGGCTCGCTCGACGTCGGCGGCCGATCGCGCGACCTGCGATTCGGCGAGATGGTAAAACTTGGTTCGCTCGCTGATCTCTTCTTCAATCGCGAGCGTTTCCAAACGAATCAGCTCATCGCCTTCTTGGACTTCGGTACCACTTTCGATTACGAAGGTGATCGTGTTGCTGCCCCGAACGCGACATTTGATTTCGGTGTTGTTGGCGCTCTCCAGGGTGCCTTGTTCGGTGACCGATACGATCAACTCGCCGCGACGAATGGTGTGCGTCGGCGCGGAACCAAGACGGGCGTCACCTGTTGTCGCCGGGACTACGGTGACCCAAGCCACGCCGACCGCTGCGATGACAGTCGCTAAGACCAACGCGATTTTCATCATGGCGCCTCGTTTGCTTCGACGACATTCGACTCCGCGGCACCTTCAACGGAAGACTGCGTGAGCGTGGCCAGCGCGTCCTCTTCCGCTTCTTCGACGAGTGCTGTGGGATTGAGGATCACCTCCTCGCCCTCGTTGAGTCCCGCGAGCACCTCAATAAAAACGTCGTTGCTGTCTCCCAATTCGATCAGTCGCTTTTGTGGATCGGCTTCTCCCTGAACCCAACAGAACACGCCTTCTTCGGTTTCCACCACCGCGGCGACGGGGATTAAAAGCACGTCCGAGTGTGTCGCAAGAATCACCTCGATCTCGGCGCTCATGCCCGGCTTGAGGCCATCATCCGTTGGCAATTCAATGATGGTGTCGTACTTGACGACGTTACCGGTCCACCATCCCGCGGGACGTGTCACCGAAGCCACTTCCGACACGTTTGCTTCGAGCGTTCGATCGGGAAGCGTGACGATTGCGCGGAGTCCCGGGCGGACGCGATCGATCACCGACTCATGAATCCCGAGTTTCACTTGCATTTGTGACAGGTCGGGCATCAAGAGTAGCACCTGGTCTTTACGAACCGTTGCGCCTTCGGTGATATCGGGGGTCGACTTCCAAGATGCCGCGGAAGGGTAAATGACGAGCCCGCTCTTTTCGGCTCGAATCACACAGTCCTTGAGTTCCTGGGCGGCGCGATCGCGACGTTTGATTTCCATCGCCAACCCCGCTTGATCCGCAGCAAGTTTCGATTCGCTTGCAGTCTTGTTTCCTTGCAGCGACTCCATTTGCATCTTTCGAGTGAACTCTTTGAGAACCTTGATTTCGGTCTCTTTGACCTTCAGTTCGAGTTCCGCCTGAGTGACCGTAAACGCGTTGCCTTCGACTTCCAGGTCCGTCACGTAACCTTGCCGGAACAGCGATTTGGACCGCTCATGCATTTTGCGTGCGGTCCGCAGGTTTCGCTTATGGGCGGCGAGTTCCTTCTCCAATGCCTGTAGCTGCGAGCGGAAACGGCCCTGCTCATAGGCATCGATCGCAATGTTTGCCTTTTCCACGTTGGCTTCGGTCTGGGCCAATGTTGCCTGAGCGATGAAGGTGTTTGTTTTGGTCAGACTGTGCTGTTCTTCGATGACCTTGGTATCCAACCGCACCAACTCCTGCCCTTCCTGGACGATGGTTCCCGTGGGGACCACGTAGGTCACCGTGCTGAAGCCGCGCACCTTGCATTTGATCTCGGTGTTGTTGGAACTTTCCAACGTTCCCTGCTCGACGACCGAAACGGTAAGCGATCCACGTTTGATCGTGTGGGTCAGAAACTCGCGGACATCGTTCGATCGGCTGGGCCAGAACGCCGCGCCCGCCGCGGCACACACCACGGCGATCGCGCCGAGAAACATCGCGACACGGGTCGCGACCCGATCGCGGTGCGTCGGTTGAGTCGTCGGCGCCGTGTCGGACGTGGCATCCGATGCGGGTAAGGTCGTCGCGGACATGAGGTAGGCGGAATCAGCGAAATGAAACTTTGAATCGTTAACTCGACAGCGGTGGCTTCGCAAACGAACTACACCCGCAGACCGTTCGTGAACTTGGATCGCTACCGTTTCGGAGTTTCGGAGTCTCTCGCGGCATGGGCGCCGCGACGTTGGGCGTGGGATATCGGGAGGGATGCGTCTGGAACGGCCATTCGGATCAACTCGGTCGTGATCGCAGCATCGTTCAGCTCTGACGCCAAACCACTGTAGCCGATCATCCCGCTTTGATCCAATTCTGTCGCCTCGATCGGGACATCCGGCGGGAGTTCGTCGCCGTCTTCAACACCCAACGAATCCGCACCACCGAAGTCCAGCGATTCTTCGATCCACCGACCGGAAGGGTCCAGCCGCATCACGCCGAGTTCTCGATACAGTCGAAGCCGAGCCGCGTAATAACTCAGCCAAGCGGCCAAGAAGCTGTTTTGGGAGTTTTGCAGCGAACCCTGCGCGCCGAGCAAGTTGATCGCTGTGGTCGGATTGATCTGAGGACGGGCTCCAGGTTGGACCGGCGGCGGCGGCGTCAGCAACGCCAACTGTGTTTGCTCGACTCGCCGCAGCGCGATCGAAACGGCGCGGCGTTGAATTTCGAGTTGCAAACGTCGCTGCTCAAGCGTTCGCAGCAGGGCTCGCAGTCCCCGCTGCAATGCGTCGCGTGACTGAATCAAGTCACGACGGCTGCGCTGATATTGAATGAGCGTTTCGCGATATCCGTTGCGTTCCAGCAGTCGTGCCAGGGGTGCATCGAATTCGAGTCCGAGCCGGAAGCTGCCCGTCGAGTCTCGGAAATCCACCGGGTTGTTTCGTGCGGTGCGCACGTCACCACCGCCGGTGATCGAGAGGTTCGATTGCAACGCGTTCGCCGCGATTTGAATGGCTCTCCATCGATCCACCAAGGCTGCCCGTCCGTTCATAAAGTCGAGACGATTGGCGAGCGCCACTTGAAAGGCGTCCTCCGGGTCAAGCTCGACGCGTTCGACGGTGATGACTTCGAGTCTTGCTTGCGCAGGAATCAACGAGAGACGCTCGACCAACTGCACGAAGGATTGAACCCAAGCGGTCAAGTCAATGATCGTCTGGGTACGAGTCTCGTCCGAGTACTCCGCTCGGATCCGTTCCACTTCAGCGGCGGCGACATCGAATCCGACTTCCCCCGTCTCCAGTTCCCTGAATCGACTGAGCAGTCGTTCGCGATCACGCCGAAAGCGTTCCTTCTCGTCATCGCGCATACCACGTTCGCGTTCGGGAACGATCGCATTCATTTTCTCGATATCGTTTCGGGCGATTTCGAAAAGTTCCCTCACCGGCTCGAGATATTCTTCCGCCGCTATCAGGGTGCGTTCGGGTTCCGATTCGACATCATGAACACGCGACTGTACGCGAACAATCTCACTGCTGAGTGACAGCAGCTCCGCCAACCAGTCGTGACTGTCCGCTACGGTCTGCCGATAGTTTTCCTCGTTGAGACCATCCAACATCAGGTCGAGACGCTCGGACGCTGCGATGAACCGCTGCGGGAGCTCATCGAGCTGATCACCGAAACTCCCCACCGAGCCGGCACTCGGAAAGGGCTGTAATTCGAGTGAGTCGGTTTGCGGAGGCGGAGTCGGATCAAAACGCGTCAAGTCACTCGGCAGGTTTTTAGCTCGTCGCTGCATCACGTCGGCGATGGCCTGAAGCCCCAAGAGATACAGCTCCACGTCGTCGATGTCTTGATCGGCGAGATCCGCCAGTGACAACTCCAGCTCTTCGATGCGATCCGAAAGATCCAATAACTCACCCACGTCACCGATTTTGGTTTGCAGCTCCAAGATCGATGCAACGACGGGATTTGACTCCACCGGGATCAACTGGAAACCTTCGACGAGCTCCTCGTCGACTTCGGTGGGAAGGTCCGACGGCAGTCCAAGAATCTGAGTCTTGTAGTTGTCAACGGCGAGTTCCAATCCGTTCGTTTGGTCGAGTAGGTTTGCTCGCGTGACTTCGATGTTCTGCCGGAATTGATCCACTTGGACAATGTCGATCAACTCGTTGTCATACAGGGCCTCGAGTCGATCGCGGGTCCGCAGCTGCAGTCTCAGGTTGTCTTCCGTGTTTCGGATTTGCTGTGCCTGCTGGAGCAACCCCA
>JBCBOT010000079.1:0-27402 GCA_039821165.1 Planctomycetota bacterium
CCAGCCGCGCCGTTCGGGCAGTTGTTTCGGAGATCGACGCAGAAATCTTCAGGGAAAGCATCATCACCGGTAGGCATGAGCTATGGTATCGCGGTTCGGTCCCCGGAGTGCGTTCATGTCGGCTGAAATCCAACAGTATCTCGATCAATCCGAAGCGACTCGTCGCACATTGCAGGAAGCCCTGTGGGTCGCCAAAACGGCGGCGGATCACGCAAGTGAAGGCGATTTGCAGCGGATGTTGGCAGTGGCTGAAGAGAACGCTCAACTCAGTAGTGATCTCAGTCAGTTGATTCTGGACCGTCTGACCGACCGGCGACTTCAATCCGACGCGAAGTCGGGGCTGCGGGAGGCACTCGAGAATCCGCCGGCGAGTCCTTCATCGAAGCGCATGACGGGGTAGACTCTGAGCCCGCAATATCGTCGTGTTCGCGGGCGGGAGTCGATGATGAAAACCGTTTGGAAATGGTTCTTCCGATGTGTCGTTGGGATCGGACTCGTTTTTGCTGTGCTGATGACCTTGCTGGTCGTTGGCATGAACACCCCTCACGTCGATCAGTCGGACGGGTTCACCCCACGCGACCAAGCTGCAATCGGCATGACGTTGTCGAAAAGCCTTCCTGAGTCGGCGAAGGAGATTCGGCATTGTCGGGCATCGAGGGGAATCGGCGGTCGGTTGCGTTTATATCGGTTCTCAGTCCCTTGGACGATCTTCACGCGCACGCGTTGGCCGAGTTTTCGGCTCATCATGACAGCCCTCAAGTGAAGAAATCCGTCGGTTCCGATTCGCCGATCACGGATCATGACATCGCGATGTATCGATCGGGATTCGGCGTCGATGTTGGCTGGATGCTGCCTTCCGAGGGCAGGCTTGGGACACTGTACGAATCGGCGGATGGGCAAAGCTCCCATCGACCGACTATTTTCATTGATGAGGCCGACGGGATTCTGTACTTTCAAATGACCGACTGAGCGGTGGCGGTTGGAAGAGCCGTGACGCTTCGCGTTTCTCTATGAACCCATACGATCCACCTGCCGATGATGCGCGTTCGATTCGACGGCCACGTTGGATTCGGAACTTTCTGATTTTGAACGCTGTGTTGGTCGCGATTCCCATCATGCTTGTCGTGGGCGTGACGGTACTGATCTGGATCCAGATCCGGATGGCGACCAGCACAATGGAAGGCGACCCGGTGACTCATCAGGTGCAATTCACCGGCTTTACGGGACCGATTTGGCCTCTCGCGATATTCTTTCTGGTCCCGAATGTGTTGTTACTCCTGAGGCTCCTGTTTTCTCAGGCCAGGTACTCACGGGCGACACGGAATTGAATAGCTGCGAGGGTGTCGGCTTCTGCGAACACGTGATCAAGCGTTTGCCCAGAACCCGACGGCGGCGGTGACCAAACAGGTTACAAACACCGTGGTGAAGGTGAGCAACGAAACGGTCGAAGCGAGCATGAGCGGGGACTTTGCCAGTTTCGAGTGACTCAAGAGTGTTAGCAGCACGGCGAACGAGCATGCGAACGACGCGAACCAACCGAAGACTTGCCAATTGCCGACAACGGCTGGGTTGCAAATCAAAAAGGTCCCCCAAGCGAGTCCGGAGAGTTCAAACGCAACCAGGACAACAAGTCTCATAATGCCGCGTCCATCTCGCATACTGGTCATGATTGAGACAAAGGCCTACTGACAGGTGGGGATTCGTCGCGATGTGGGTGAAGGGCAAGCAATCGTGTCTTGGCCGCGAGTTGCACCTCACCGACGTGAGCATGGCCTATGAATTGCATGCTGCAAAGTCCAACTCGCGACGGCGGTGGGCCGGAGCAGCAACAAACGCTGCTGTTCGTCAATGCGTGGGCTGATCCACACCCTCGTGGTTCCCGTGAGGAGCACCGTTCCGCGCCACTCTACTCAAAGAAGACGGGCGTGTCGCTCAACTGGCGTCTGCGTGTTGCGACATCCACTTCAAAATGTTCTCTAGATACTGCTCCTTGATGATGTCCGTATGGAGATCGTGGACTCCTTCGGGCCAGACGTGGCACTCGGCGCGGCCTTCGGATCGTTCGGCGAATTCCCTCGACGCAAGCGGGCAGGTGATCCGATCGGCCTCGCCGTGAGTGAGCAACGCGGGGACACGCATTTGGGCTGCGTGCTGAAGTGCCCACTCGCCGGAATCGATGAGAGCAATCCCAAGTTTCAGGCTGAGTTTCTGTTCCACTAAAGGGTCGTCCAGATAGCCCTGCTGAACTTCTGGGTCACGACTGAGGTTGGCCGGGTCGACGGGGGTCTTCAGAATCAGATTCGGTCGGATCGCGTGGACGGTCCGGTACAGCAGCTGCATCCACTTGGCGGGCGGTTTGGGGACTCGCAACATCGGCGAGCCGGCGACGACGAACGCCGCGTCTGAATAGGCACCTAACTGATGGTTGAGCACTAGGTTGCCGCCCATGCTTTGGCCGAACAATCCGACCGGAATCCTGACTTCGACACTCACCCAAGACAGGAAGAAATCGACATCCCGCAAAAGGTATTCGTAGCTCGGTATGACGACTCGTTCCCCCGGACTCTCTCCGTGGCCGATTTGGTCAAAGCTGAAGATGGGGACGCCGCGGCGTGCAAACCAGCGTCCGAATGCGTCGTAACGGCCTGAGTGGTCGCCCAAGCCGTGCACGACTCCGAGCGCGAAATCGGAAGCCGTGTGTTTCGGTATCCAACTGCGAACCAAGCGTGAACCGTCGGGGAAGTCCACCGCTCGCGCGTCGGCGTGCACATCGTGTGAGGCTTCCATCGGCCGTTCGTCCGGAGGTGTGTTTTGACTCTCTATCTGACGCGAATCAATTTCATGATTCGACCGGCCACGTTCCAGTCTTGCACGTACAGATTTCCCGCCTTGTCCCAGTAAGAACCGTGCGTGCCGCTGAACACGCCCTCGACCCATTGGTCCTGAGGAATCTTGAAGCTGCGTCCCTTGCCGGGGTCGGGATTGTTGCCAAGGACCGCGACAATCGTATTGCTTTTGTCCAAGATGACGAGTCGTCCATGCAGGTCTGGGACAGAAACGTAATCGCCCTGCACCGCGACGGAGGTCGGCATGCCGAGCCCCGTAACGACGACCTGAATGAAGTTTCCGTCCAGGTCGTAGTGCAGCAGTCGACCCTTGGTTCGCTTTTCGTCGTTGAATTCCTGGGGCACGTGATTCCGATCACAGATCAACAACCGTGGCGGGTCGTATCGTGTATCGAGCGTCATGCCGTGGGCCGTGTGAAATTGTTTGAGCCCGTCTCCAGGCTCGCCGAAGTGGGACAAGTAGTTTCCATCCTTGTCGTATTTGAAGATGGTGTTGCTGCCGTAACCATCCGACAGGAACACATCGCCATTGGGGGCAACAGTGATCGCGGTCGGGCTGATCTTTTTGAGTTTGAGCCCCGACTGCTCAGGGAATCGAAACCGTTGCACGATCTCACCGGTTTTGATGTTGAACTTGATTCCTTCCTGATTCGCGTTGCGAGCGCCGTAGATGAACTCTTGGCCGTTCTCGTCGCGGATCTCCATGTCGTGTAGACGCTGGTAGTCCGCGTCCAAGTAGGAATGGATCACTTGGCCTTCGGGAGAGAAAACAAACACGCCCGCGTTGGCACTGGTGTAAATGTTGCCCGCTTTATCAATCACGACGGCACCGTGAGTCGCGCCGATCGCGGAATTCCCGTCGGGGCGTAGCCCCCATCCGGGGACGGTGTCAAACGTCATTGCGCCGGAACCCATGCGGACGGGTTCGACGGCAATCGCGGGGGCCGCGACGAGAGTGACAAGCGAAAGCAAGACGAGTCTGGAGAGTTTCATGGCGGGAGTGGGGGAGGGGAATGAGTTCGAGCGGGAGCGAATAGTTTAATGGCAACTCGCTGATCGTTGCGAAAGTCGCAGTCAGCCGATCGAAATCAGAGTTCTTCGAAGCGGCTTTGATCTCGATTCTTGCGGCAGCGGAATGGATCGAAAACGCGACCATTCATCACAAGATGCACTCCGCTTTGAAGCGATGACAATACACCGATCGCCATCCCGACGTTGAATTCAGCATCACTCGTTTTGAACTTGGCGGGCGCGAGGGCCCCGGTCAACACCACGCAACGGTTCTCACGCGTGGGCAACTGCTTTGCCGTTTCGATCATCGTGTCTGTGCCATGGGTGATGAGGATTTTGTCGGCGTCGGAGTTCTCGACTCGCTCGGCGACCGATCGGCGATCCTCATCGGTCATCTCGAGGCTGTCTTTCCGCATCAGGCTCTCGACCTCGTATTCGATTTCGAGTGGGAGGTCCTCCAAAATCTCGACGATACCGGGGACGCCGACCTGATAGTCGCTCAGAGCGTCGAAGTAGACCTTGTCGATGGTGCCGCCAACCGTCAGCACTTTGATTTTCACGTCGAACACGCCTCGTGGAACGAATGGACCGGATCACCCAACTCGGTTTCTTAGACCGTTCGCGGTTTCGTTACAATGGGCGGCTACTTCTCTCCGATTCCCCACCGGATCGACGATGACCGCTCAACGGATTTTGTTCTTGTGGCTATTTGCCTGCTTGGCCGCGGGCGTGTCCTTTGCCGAAGACCGAGTGCCATGGACATCTTCTCGGGTGGTGGGAACTCCAGACCCGCCTAAAGACTACCGGGTCGAGCGTGTTTACCCGAAACTCGAGTTCTTTCACGCTGTCGAGATTGCTCCGCTCGGGAACACGGGACGGATGGCGGTGCTGGATGTCACCGGCCGCCTGTTCACATTCAAAGACTCGCAAGAATGCGACAAGGCGGATCTCGCATTGGAACTTAAGCCGCGGACGGAGAACTTTCGGAGCTCATTTACATTCGCGCTGCATCCCGACTTTGATGAGAACCATCAAGTCTTCATCGTGTACGCGAGCAATCCCGTCGCCAAACCGGACGGTTCGCGTTTGAGCCGATTCACGATGACGATGAGCGATCCGCCCGTGATCGATCCCGAGAGCGAAGAAGTCTTGTTGACTTGGGCCTCGGGGGGACACAACGGTTGCGCGATTCGATTCGACCAGGAGGGGCTGCTCTATTTCTCAGCGGGTGACGGCGCACGCCCTTATCCGCCGGATGAATATGACGTGGGGCAAGACCTCTCGGATTTACGCGCGACGATTTGTCGGATCGACGTCGACCACCCGGAAGGCGATTTGCCGTATTCGATTCCCGAAGACAACCCCTTCCTAGACACGCCGGGAGCCCGACCGGAGATCTGGGCATTTGGTTTTCGCAACCCGTGGCGCTATTGCTTCGTGCCGGGTACCAATCGAATTCTGTGTGGTGACGTCGGTTGGGAACTCTGGGAGATGGTCTTCGACGTCCGTCGTGGCGGAAACTACGGATGGAGTGTCTACGAAGGACCGCAGCCGATTCGAAGCGATATAGAGCGCGGGCCCGCTGAAATTTCAAAACCGCTCGTGTCCTATCCACATACGGTCGGACAGTCGATTACGGGCGGCGTGGTTTATGAGGGCAACGAGTTACCTGAACTGAACGGATTCTACTTGTATGGAGACTATGTGACCGGCCTGTTGTGGGGACTGAAGGTTGACGATCCAACCGCTTCTTGGAACCCCGTGCTCGCCGAGACGGGTATGCCGATCATCACGTTCGGCAATGATCGTCAAGGTGAGCCGTTGGTCGTGAGCTACGAGGGAGGTCTTTACAAACTCGTGCGGAACGAGCTGGCGGGACAACCGAACTCGAGTTTTCCCCGTCGTTTGAGTGAAACGGGACTGTTTGAATCGATCACCCACCTGACGCCGGCCCCCGGAGTCTACGATTAAGGCCCATCGCACAGTCGTGGCAAGGTGGTCCACGCAGTGAATTCTTGATCGCGGTGCCTGGAACCGAGTCGATTCAAACAAAGAAGGCCAAACGGCAATGGAAGTTTCCCGCCGGTACCGTTTTTGTGCGCACGTTCTTTCACGGCCAGACGCGACTTGAAACCCAGCTGTTGCACTTTGACGGACTGAGTTGGCTGCCATACAGCTATCTTTGGAGCGATGACCAAGCCGATGCGGAGCTCGTTGACGCATCGGGATTGACTCATTCATTCGTTGTCAAAAACGAAGCCGTGACGGAGTCGTTCAAATGGACGGTGCATCATCGCGCCCAGTGTCAGACGTGCCACTCGCGAGAGCGTGGCGGTGGGATCGGATTCGACCTGGATAATTTGGTTTCGGTCGGCGAAGACGGACGCACGGACCTGAAACGCATGGTGGAGCTCGGCATCCTCGACAAGACACCGCCGAAGTGGTGGAACGTCAAGCAGATGGTTGACCCGTATGACGCGGAGGCCGATCTCGAATCGCGAGCACGATCGTATCTGTCCGCGAACTGTGTTCATTGTCACCAACGCGGCGGCGGCGGCACGGTCCCGCTGGACCTGCTGTACGTGAACGATACGGCAGCGATCAACGCGGTCGATGTTGTCCCGACACAGGGAATGTTCGGGATCAACGATGCGAAAGTCATCGCGCCCGGTGACCCTGCGCGGTCCGTCATGTTCTATCGAATGGCAACCAGTTCCAGCGGTCACATGCCCAAATTGTGGGGGCGGGACAACGACCTTGAGGGTCTCAAGCTGGTCCATGATTGGATCGCGTCCATGCCAAGGAGCGACGACAGCGGTGTCGCCTCCGAAACTCAGATTGCCCTGGCGGATTTCGCCGCGATGGCATTTGGTGGGGCAAGCCCCGAAGCGATCGAATGCCATGCGCGTGCGATTGCGACATCTGGCGATTCCGTTCGCATGGGGCTGTATGAACGGTTCTTGCCAGAGAGTGAACGCAAGCAGCGATTGGGCGACGACATTGATGCGCAGCAGATATTGGCACTCAGCGGAAACGCGCAGAGTGGCCGAGCGTTGGTCATGGATGCGCAGGCACGGCAGTGTGTTCATTGTCATCGAGTCAAGGGAACTGGCCGATCCGTTGGCCCAGACCTCGATGGATTGGCGGCAAAACGCAGCCGCGAACAGTTGCTCGAGAGCATTCTTCAGCCTTCAAAAGAAATCGATTCCCAGTTCCAGACACACGCCGTGTTGACCGACGAGGGCGAGCTGATCAGCGGCCTTTTAGTGGAACGATCGGATGCACGGTTAGTGCTTCGCACTGCCGATGGAAAAGATCACGAGCTTTCGCCTGACCAAGTCCAATCTGAAAAGGTCTCGCCGGTGTCCATCATGCCGAAGGGGCTGGCTGCCGAATTGACCGCCCAAGAGCTGGCTGACATCGTTGCATTCCTCGAATCCCTCAGGTAGCCATGAGACTTCTTCTTTTCACGTGTTTGGCCGCTTTGATATTCGGGACCTTGCCCGCGCAAACCACCGAAACGAAAACGCTCCGAGTGCTCTTTATTGGGAACAGCTACACTGCGCGGCACAACCTTGCCAAGGTCGTCGAAGCCATCGCCGAGGAACGCGATCCCGGGCTCGACTTGCAACCGACGACCGTCATTTATGGCGGTCGCCGCTTGGTGGATCATTGGCGTTTGGGCACACAGAACGTTGTGAACTTGCACTCCGTGACGGAGGGGCAAATTCAAACGACCATCGATGAATTGGTGAAGCGACTTCGCGAAGAACCCTCCGACAAACACGCTAAAGTCGCCATTGGTCGGCAACGCGAACTTCTCAAGGATCTGAATGAACGGCGAGAGCGATGGGATGTCGTTGTTCTGCAGTCGTATCGAGATGACTTGGACGGTGATGACTCACTGTATCACCGGTACGCCCCCAAGTTTGCCACGTTGGCGAAGCAGCAGGGGGCTCGCGTCGTGCTCTACGAAACCTCGCCGACCACGCAGAACGCCGAACCGATGACTTCGCCGCCGGATCGCGAATCGGTGATGGCGAAAGCGCGTTCCATCGCCGAACTCGCCAAGTCGATCGGTGCAGGGGTTGCGCCGATGTCGCTCGTTGCCTTTCAGTGCCAAACGGACCGTCCCGATTTGACGCTGCGTTTTATCAACGACGGCCATCTCAATCAAAAAATGGCGTACATGAGCGCATGCGCAATCGATGCGGCGATTTTTGAACGATCACCCGAAGGGATTCAGCTCGATTCGGTCACCGACATTCGGTATTGGAAAGAAAAGGACAAGACGAGGGATCGCGACAATCGTCCGATCACCCAAACCTTCAACGCGAAAGACCGAGCGGACATGCAACGATTCGTCGAAGTCGCCCGCGCTGCGATGGTTGAACTGATAAACGAATAAACGGACCCGATCCAGACGATGCCCACGATTCTGATTACCGGCGCGAGCGGGTTTGTCGGTCGAATGACCGCGGAGAAGTTTCGTGATCGTGGGTGGAATGTGGTCGGAATCGGTCGTCGGGAAACAACCCAACCAGGCTACATCCAGGCAGACCTCTCGATCGAATATGACGATCGAGTTGTTCAGGCACTCAAACGGGCAGACTTGGTGTTGCACGCCGCGGCGCGAAGCAGCCCCTGGGGAACCCGACGCTCTTTTCGTCGTGCGAACGTGCTGGCGACGGAGAGGTTATTGGATGCTTGTGATCGACATGGCCGGCCGCGGGTCGTTTTTGTTTCCTCGTCCAGCGTCTACTATCGCGAGTGCGACCAGTTTGGATTGACCGAAAGCAGCCCGCTCGCCGACCATCCGGTCAACCACTATGCCGAAAGCAAGCAACTTGCCGAACGTTTGGTCGAATCCTATCAGGGCTCGTCACTGACGGTGCGTCCTCGCGCGGTCTACGGCCGGGGTGATACCGTGTTGTTTCCACGCATCCTGGCCGCGGCCCGCGCCGGTAAGTTGCCGCTGCTGACTCGCGATGACGAACCGGCGGTGGGAGACCTGATTGCGATCGAGAATTTAACGGAGCGTTTTTGGCAAATCGCGCAGGACGAAACGCTGACGGGCTCTCTCAATTTGACGGACAATGATCCGCAACGCATCATCCCGTTTTTGCTGGACGTCTTTCACCGCTTGGATTTGCCAACGCCCAAGCGCAAAGTGCCCGTCCGCCGAGCGTATCGATTTGCACACGGTGTTGAATGCTTGTACGGATGCCTGATGCCATGGAAAGAACCGCCGATCACTCGGTTCGGCGTGCATGTGTTCGCTTACTCGAAAACGTTTGACGTCAGCCGCATGCTCGAATTGCTGGGGCCTCCGCCGCAAACCACCGAAACCGCGGTCGCGGAATTCGTGGATTGGATACGGAGTCGGCCATGTTGATCGCGCTGATTCTGCTCGCCCTTTACATGTCGATTCTGACACTCAAATGCGGCTTGGCCTTGATCGCGCTGAGAACGACGCAGACTCGCGGAGGTGGGGTCGATGATGCAATCGCCTCGCAGATCACGGTGGCTCAACCGATCCTGAGTGGCGATCCGAACTTGCCGATCGTCCTTCGTCGGCAACTCGAGGGCTTGCCGCCCGAAGTCGAATTCATCTGGTTGATCGATGAGGCGGATACAGAAGGGCGACGCATCGCAACCGAACTGGCGGCAGAATTCAAACAGGTTCACGTGGAGTACTGCCCGCCATGTGCGATCGATGAAAACCCAAAAACGTTCAAGCTGTCTCGGGCGTTAAACAAATGTCGGCGGCGGTGGTTCGTCGTGCTCGACGATGATACGGAAATCGCGAAAGAGTCGCTCGTGGTTGCCGTCGAGTCGCTTGCAGAGTCTCAACTCTACACCGGGCTGCCGGCATACAGTGTGCCTGATTCGGGGTGGGGGCGTCTGGTCGCACATTTCGTCAATTCGCACTCGATTTTGACGTATTTGCCACCACTCGTCTTTGCCGAGCCCATGAGTTTGAACGGGATGTTCTATGTTGTCGAAACCGAACGGCTGCGAAGCGTCGGTGGTTTCGATCCGCTTCTGCACGAATTGTGCGACGACTACGCCCTGCATCGTTACGTCACGAAGCAAGGTTGGAAGGTGACGCAGGGGGCGACGTTCCAGCGGGTTTCCACGAGCGTCGATTCATTCCGTTCTTACTGGCGTTTGATGCACCGTTGGCTGGTGTTCAGCCTGCTTTTGACGCGAGACCAAGCGTTGTCGCGCAAGATCTATCTGGTAACGATGCTGGCACTGCCGCCGCTGTTGCTCCTGGTCGCAGTTCCTTTGTCGTTGGTTCATCCGATTTCGGCGTTGGTGATGGCGTGTGCGCTTGTGGTGCGGCACTCCTTGCTGCGAGGGATGCAGGTTGTGGCGGGCATGCCACTCGAACGATTTGGTTTTGGACTATCGCTGTGCGCGGAGTTGTTTCAGCCGTTTCAAATGGCATCGGCCCTTTGGGACTCGTCGATCGTTTGGCGGGGGCAACGAATCCGGCTGCGAGGCGGTTTTCGATTTGAGCTTTGTTCGGAGACGCCATGAAATTGCTTCGAAGTCCGCCGATTGAGCATTCCGAAACCGATTTCAAAGTGGCGATCGTCACGGGGCTGAGCGATCCGAAATCGACGCAGTTGTCGCACGATCAACACCGGTTTCTCGACGCCATGCCGATCGAGGAGCGATGGAAGATTCGCCACAACTTTCCGTTTTTGCCGACCACGGAAAGTCGACGTCGACCGTCGATCATTTGGGCGAGCTGGAATAATGGGTGGCAGTTCGCGCGTGCTCGTTCAAACGATTATCGAAATCTTTCGAAACCGCACTGGCAGGCGCTCTGCGATTCCACCGAAAGGCTCTTCTTGATTACGGGCAGTTGTGGGTATCAACTCATTGACGCCATGGAAGCCTGCAAGAACGTCCCCAAAGTGCATGTGCTCGCGTTGGGGCCGGTACGTCGCGGAGAATGTCGGTTCGAGGCGACAAAAATTCTTGGTCGCCGGGATTGGATCGCGCGGTGGTTTACGCCACACTGCGACCGCACGGTAGCCGGGGTGGGGCATCTCGATTATTGGAACCACGATACGGTCACTGGGATTGCTGCGAATTGGCTATTGGACAAACTTTCCGAATCGTCGGGACCGGCAGTTACCTTCCCGCAACCTGTGTGACAGCGGATGAAGTGGACGACCAACTCGGAAAACCGACGGGTTGGACACGCGGCCACACCGGCGTCCAGCATCGCTACCGTTGCGAATCACCGGAAAACCTCGTGACGATGGCGAAGCGTTCCATCGAGAATGCACTGCAGGATGCGTCGATCGATTGGTCGGACGTCGATTATGTGATCGATTGCAGCACATCAAAGGTGCGTCCCATTCCCAATAATGCGAGCCATGTGCAAGCTGTCTTTGGAGCGGAGGCCGCGGGTATCCCCTGCGTCGATTTGCAATGTACCTGCCTCGGCTCGATCGTCGGTTTGCACTTTGCCAATGCTCTGTTCCATGCGGCCGAGTACCGCCACATCGTTTTGGTAACATCCGAGAGGCCGCTTGCGGCGGTCAATTGGAATGAGCCGGAGAGTGCATCGCTACTCGGAGACGGAGCCGCCGCGATGGTGCTGCGTCGCGAGCAAGTGGGCTTGCCATTGGGTTATCGCCACGAGACGTTCGCCGAACACCTGCCGCTGTGTCGCATCGACGGCGGCAGTCATCATTTGCCGCCCTTCGAGTATTCAAAGCAACGAGACCAAGACTACCGCTTCACGATGGATGGTCCGGCCGTTTTTCGTGTCGCGCGTCGGTTGTTGCCGCCGATGGTTCAGGGATTGCTGGAGGAGATGACGCTTTGTGGGGCCACCGACCTACAGGTGGTTCCGCATCAAGCGTCGCCGAGCGCGGTCGAGGCTGTTCGGCGAGTCCTTGAGGTGCCGCACGAACGGTATCATGTAGGGGTTCACGAATTTGGCAACGTCGCTGCGGCGGGCATCCCACTGATGTTAGATCGAATTCGGCGAAAGGGGCTTCTGCAAAAAGGCGAACGCGTGATGTTGCTTGGGACGTCGGCGGGTTACTCGCAGGCCGCGATGATTTTTGAGTGGTGATGACGGTCGAACTTGGCGATTTGCGATTTCACAACGGTGGATACTGCTGGCAGAGCATCTACCTCTCGGGCGTTCCAATGTTAGGATTCCGTAGGTTCCACGCGGTGTTCTTGGAATTCGATCATCCGGTCCATGGACACTGCTTGATCGACACGGGATACGGGCCAGACATTTGGCCGGCGACACGGCGTTTTCCGCAGCGTTTTTTGCGTTGGTTTACACCGATTCCGAAACGTCAAACGATCTTTGAAAACGACTACCCGAATTCGGTGGGCATCGATCCTGATGCGATCGACAACATCCTCATTTCACACTTTCATGCCGATCATATCGGCGGGCTAAAGCTGTTTCCGAAGGCACGGTTTCTTTATCGCAAGTCTTCCTATGAAACGTTGGTGGGACTGTCATCGTTGAAGCAGATGGACCACGCTTTCGTGCCGAAACTCTTGCCAGAGGATTTTGTCGATCGTGGCTTTCCGATCGATGAAGAGTTGTTCGTCTCAAACGACCAATTCGCACCGTTCAAGTCGATCGACTTTTGGGGCGATGGGAGCCTGTTCCTGATTGATCTTCCTGGCCACGCGATCGGGCATACCGGGTATTGTCTGAACACCGAACGGGGACGCATGCTGTACGTTGTCGACTCGTTTTGGGATCAACGGGCGTGGCGCAGGGGCGGGCGTCTACCATTTATTTCTCGCCGGATACATCACTCGTATTCCGTGTTCGTTGAAACGCAACTCGGTCTGTCGGAGCTGTGCAAACGCGAGTCGCTGACGCCGCTCGCATGCCATTGCCCTGAGACGCAGGCTTATGTCTGAGTCGCGATGGATCGCTTTCGTCGCTCCACCGTTTGGCGGCCACTTGTTTCCGCAGCTCGAGTTGGCGGAGCGAATTCGAGAATGTGTTGATGCGGAAGTCTGCTTTTTCAGCACGCCGGAGGCTGCGGCGGCTGTCGAACTTGCCGGATTTGAATTCGCGGCAGTGATTTCAGATCAGGGTCCGAAAGTGATCGAGATTTCGGACACGCCGACGCAGGTGGGGAGCAATCCATTTCGCTTGCTCAGCCAATTTCGGTCGAACCTTGGATTGATGGGCCAACTACGCGAGGAATTGCGCCTGCATTGGGAGCAGCGTCGTCCAGACATGGTGATCGTCGATTTCACCGTTCCGATCGCGGGGCTATTGGCGAAGGAGATGGATGTGAGGTGGTGGACTTCGATGCCGACGCCTTGCGCGATGGAGACAGCCGATGGAACACCAACGTACCTCGGCGGTTGGATGCCGGCGACATCGAAGTTTGGAAGTCTGCGTGATGCTGCGGGCAGGCAGTTGATACGTGGATTTAAGTGCGGCGTACACCGCATGTTTCGAAAGCAACTCGCGTCGATCGGTGTCGCGAGTATTTACCGTGAGGACGGGACGGAAGCCATCTATTCGGACGAGAAGGTTTTGGCGCTGGGGTTGCGTGAATTCGAGTTTGATCGGACGTGGCCGTCACCAGTCGAGTTCGTGGGACCGCTAACCCGCAGTCCCGCGTTCGAGCATGATTCGCCTGTGTTTGAATCCGGAAAACGCCACGTTCTCGTGTCACTCGGGACTCATCTTTGGTGGGCAAAAGGCACCGCTCGCAAGTTGATTCATGCGGTCGCCGAGGAGATGCCGGAATTCGTCTTCCACTTCTCCGATGGTCGGCACCGCGATGAAGCCACCGGAGCATACCCTTTGCTCGAAAGCAACTTTCATCGCTACAAATATCTTCCCTACGACCGCTACATGGCCCAATACGACGCCGCGATTCATCACGGTGGAACCGGCGTGCTTTACAGTTGTCTCCAGCATGCGGTGCCGGCGCTCGTTTGGCCGCAAGACTACGACCAATTTGATCATGCCGCGCGGTTGGTTCATCACGGGTTGGGAAAGCGAATGCGACCAACCGTCGATGGTATCGTTGCTGATATGCGTGAACTCGTAGATGGCGCGGTTTGCCGAGAACCACTCGAACGTTTTCGATTGCTCGCAAATTCAAACGCGGCGCTCAAGAGTATCCTTCAAGACTTGTGTTGACGCTCTTTTGGGAACGTTGAACCGCTGGTTGGAGCGAGAGTCACGGCGAATAATGGCTCTCGAGGGCAAGCCTTTGAGGACGCAATGAGCACGAAGGTCGCAGTGGGCAATTCCGCGCTGCCTCAAGACTTGATCAGCCGGCTTGCTTGTCTCAAACGCCAGTGCCGGCTCGCGTCGGAGAAGGCTAATCCTTGCTTTCGTCGTCTTTCCGCAGTTTATCACCGAATGATGACTTCAACTTTTTTAGTTTGGGAACGATGTAGATCTGACAATAGGAATCGCCGGGATTGAGGTTGAAGTAGTTGAGATGATCCTTCTTGGTTGGGTAGAAGTCTTTGGCTTGTTCGATCGCCGTTACAACGGGTGATCGGAAGGCTCGTTTGCGATTCAGCAGCCGCTTGTATTCCGTTGCAACACTACGTTGCTCGGGAGTGTGGTAGAAGACGACGCTCCGATATTGGGGGCCTTTGTCGGGGCCCTGCCGATTCCTGGTCGTGGGATCGTGGGTCCGCCAAAAGACTTGCAGCAACGTTTCGTAATCGACGACGTCGGGGTCGTATTCGAACTGAACGACTTCGACGTGACCGGTACGTCCGGTCAGTACTTGTTGGTATGTCGGATTCTCTATCCGTCCCCCCATAAATCCTGGCCGGACATTCTCGACGCCTTCGAGTCGCTGAAACACAGCTTCGACACACCAGTAGCATCCGCCGCCGAACGTCGCCGTTTCGAGTTCGGGTGCGTCACCGAAGGCCGGATGGTGGCCGGGGTGCAACGTAAGGGCCAGAAACAGAAGGGCGGCAAGGCGGGCGAGTTTTAGCATCGCAGTGTCAGCAGGCGAACGAATCCAGGCGTTGATGGAGGCACGATCTACGGGAAACCTCGGTCCCCAGGATAGTGTAGTTTGGCCACAACCCCGCGAATTTTCGCAAAGGTTGAATGGCACGCGTGATGTCTATCAGAAGAGTCCGGTGATGGCGACGAGTTCGAAGGCGTGCGGGCGGCGACCTGATTTGATCACGCGGAGCGGCAAAGACACGAAGAGAACGGAGCAGGAAGTCGGGCTAGCCCTTGCCACTTTGCGTCGTTGCGTTTGCCATTTGGCATGGTGATCGAGACCGCCAACTCGGCGTCACTCGGGAAAGTCCTCTCAAACAGGAATCCTGCTGTGCGTTTCCGTCCCGTCATGCAACATGACGGGACTATCCCGTCGCAGGCTTGAGTGGAGACTCCTGGAATTTTTGTGGCGAATACGCGTTGGCGAGGCGGCCGTTGTGGCGAACCGACCCGCTCGGTAGCCTAACGAAGCAGCGGTAATACCTGACCAAGAGCTCTTTGCGGCGGACCCTCGCCGATTTTCTCCATTACCGGAAATAACTTCTTCGGCTCAGTGAAGCGAGCGACGTCCCAGCCACTTGCGAGATAGAACGAATGATTACGCCAAAGTTCAAATTCCCGGTCGCGATGCTCGTCTTCGCCGTCACGCTCTTGGGCAGTCGGGTTCCCGCGACCGGCGGCACCTACGACGACCTCGTGCCTCGCCACTTGTTAGGGCTGGTTCACGCACCAGAGGTGCACGAAGAACTCGAATTGACCGACCAGCAGATTCGAGATTTGGAGACGCTATTCCGCAGCGTGGATGCGCGTTGGTTCCCAGCTCGAATCCTGCCCCCGGAAAAGCAGGTTGCGGAAATCAATGAGCTTGAACAGCAGGTTCGGGATTGGTTTCGCGCTAACACCTCACCGCTGCAACAAAAACGACTGGAGCAGTTGCTTTATTACGCCCAAGCGACCCGGATGTTTCTACGCGAGGACGTTGCCCAGGAACTCGGAATTTCGAAAGCCCAACAGGACGAGTTTGCGGAGGCGGCTCGGGAGACGGACAAAGCGCGACTGGAGCTTTCACAGACACAGTTCGGCGATCCCTCGATCAAGTCACTCCAGGAGAAGCTAGCCAAGAGCATGCAAACCGAACGCTCGATCTCCGACAAGATGTTGGGACCCGCAATGCAGGCGAAACTAGCGAAGCTGGTGGGCGCTCCCTTTGACCCTCGGAAATTGCAGCGTATCTACGCCATGGCACCGGAATTTGCCGAGGTAGAACACTGGATCAATTCGCAGCCGCTGACAATGAGCCAGTTGCGTGGCAAGGTAGTGCTCGTTCATTTCTACGCATTTCAATGCCACAACTGCCACGCAAACTTTGAGATCTACAAGCGATGGCATAAGGAGTTGACCGATCGAGGCGTCGTGGTCGTTGGAATTCAGACTCCCGAAACGCCCCGCGAACGTGACCCCCAGGCGGTGAGTAGCGCAGCGAAAGAGCGTCGGCTCGATTTCCCGGTGCTCGTCGATCTCAAATCAGAGAATTGGAAGGCCTGGGGCAATACGATGTGGCCAACGGTCTACGTCGTGGACAAGAACGGTTACATCCGTTTCTGGTGGCAAGGCGAGCTCAATTGGAAGGGCGCCACGACCGACAAGACCATCGAAAAAGTGGTCAGCGATCTGTTGCGAGAGCCGAGTGCGTGATCGATTCAGGCAAGTCGTTGTCTTGTAGGATGATCCCTGAAGACCGTGCATGTTCGAGAGTGTTTGACTGGAGAGAGAAGGCACTGCGGAGTGGGTGAAATGCAGAGCCGCTGAACGCAGAGAACGGTTTGTAGGCCGTTCGAACGTGGGATTTTTAGGCGTCCAGACTGGCCGGTCGATGCGTTCTAACTGGGTTCGTGCCTTGGCAGGGAAGTGATTGTTTTGCCGCCATCGTTTTGCCAAGTTGAATTGTCGGATCCGAGACGCTCTGTGAAATGCTCCGTTGAAGAGGCGTCTGTGGAGAGTGTTTGACGGGATGGACGTGAAATCAGGGGAGGGAAGTGCTGCGGAGTGAGTGAAACGCAGAGTCGCTGAGGACGCAGAGAATAGGCCGTTCGAATGCGGGAGTTCTAAGCGTTTAGATCGCCCGGTCGATGCTGTCTAACTTGGTTCGTGCCTTGGCAGATGCGTGATTGTTTTGCCCCTATCGTTTTGCCAATTGAACCGCTGGATCCGATGACGCTCTGTGAAATGCTCCGTTGAAGGGGCGTCTGTGGAGATCGTCGTGATCAGCAGGATAGGGAAACGCTGCGGAGTGGATAAAACGCAGAGCCGCTGAGGACGCAGAGAATGGACTCCTTGAAGGGGCGTTTGAATTTGAGATTTCAAGCGTCCAGAGAGGTTGCTTGGGGGATTCGCGATCGTTTGCCCCATTGTCTTGCCAAGTTCGCAGGAGATGCCGGCCGTTGCAGCATCGGGTTAACGAAGCACCGCACTCCTAAATCGGTGATACTGTCAGCTCAACTCAGACAGTGGACTCATGGGGGTGGTGATGGATCAACGAGTGTTTCAAGACGAACTACGGCGTGCCTATGTTCGCGGCGGACCGGGCGCGATCGTCTCAGGATTGATTTGGTTGGCCGCGGCGTTGGTTTCTTCTAACGGCGGTGTCGCGACCGGGTTTGCCGTGCTGTTCTTCGGCGGCATGTTGATCTTTCCGATATCGAAACTGGTGGTTCAGTTTCTGTTCCGTCGGCCGTCTGAATCGAAGGGCAACCCCGGCGGTCTGATTGTGATGGAGACGGTGTTTCCGATGATCGGCGGACTGTTTGCGGCGTGGCTGTTGCTCCCGCACCGACCCGAGTTCGTCTTTCCGCTGTCGGCGATCGCCGTGGGGGCTCACTACTTTGGGTTTCGAACGGCCTACGGAGATTGGACCTATTGGGCGTTCGGAGCGATCCTGTGTTTTGTCGGTGTGGGATCGATCGTTTTCGGATTGCCGTCCTCGGCGGTTGTCCCCTACCTCGTTGCCATGGTCGAAATTGCCTTCGGAATCGGCTTCATTTGTTTCGATCGCGCGGGGCCAGTCGAGTACGAAGCGGGGCCTGTCGAGAGAGACGCGGGGCAATGAGCGTCCGTCGGCGGCTCGAGAATGAGCCAGAGGGTGAGTGACGGGATTCGAACCCGCGACATCTGGAACCACAATCCAGTGCTCTAACCAGCTGAGCTACACCCACCGTGAGAAAGGGCGATTTTGGGCACGTGATGGCCCGGCGAATCGCCTCCGCAACGCCTGAGACTCTATCCGCCGGATAAAGTTCGGTCAACGCCTTCCTTGGCTCCCGGCGAGCGGCAGTTATTCTGTGGCGTCGCATTGTGACGGACACGCAAAACTCCCGGACCGGCTTTGAGCATCGGCCAATGGCCAAACGTAAGAAACAGAAGAAAAGCTCTGGCGGAGGTTCGCGCGACAGCGTGGGAAACGGTGAGAATCTCCGGTCGAAGACGACGCCTAGGATGGAACCTACTCCGGCGGAGCCCAAGAACCCCGTGACGACAACGGCTGTGCCCGAACCGTCTGTCAGCGGCACGCCGGACCAGGGCGGCCTACCCTCCGTGGCGGTGCAGGCTTTGGTCAGCGTTTTGGTGGTCGCCCACCTCGTCATTTTGTTGGTGTCGTACACCTCCATCATCGAGCCTTCGTCGACACAGGCATCGTTGATCGAGAAAGCCGCGCCGTACCTGCGGATGACACACTTTTCTGCAGATGGCCGACCGTTTTACTTGGCCCACGGTAATTCGGACGAGCAACCGCATCGGCTTCAGGTCGCGACGTTGCCCAAGGGGGTGGCGGCGACGGACAGCAGTATCGAGTGGACGACGATCGAGCCCGCGGGAACTGCAGGCCTTGCGGAGTCCGATCGCTATGCACGATGGATGGCGCTGGCGGACACGCTCGCGGCGTCGGAGCAGTCCAGTCTTGCGGCGGCCATTCTTGGTCCGATGGTCAAAACGGATGCTTCGATCGATTTGATTCGAGTCCTCCGATTGCCCACGATGTTGACGACCGTCGAAGACGATGCAAACGCCGTGGCGTACCTTGCCCGCGTTGTTCGAGACGGGGATGCGACGCGTCTTGTGTCGGTACAGTCCAGGCGACTGACGACCTCTGTTCGAGGCGAAGACGGTCCATGAAGCCTGAGCCACCCAATCCCTGGACACGATTTTGGTTCACTCCGGCTCCGGTCGAAGCGCTCGCCTGGGTGCGCGGCGGGTTGTGCATTGTCACCGCACTGTATTTCGTTTCGGTGTTTTCCGATGTTGCGTTTTGGTACGCACAGGACGCGCCGGCATCGACGACAAACTTGTCGGAGTTTTTTCGGACGGCCGAGTTAACATCGGATGCCCGCTGGATGGTGTCACCGTTGTACTGGTTCGACGCGTTGACTCGTGGCAGTTCCTGGTCGGAGTCTGTCGCGGTCTATCGCGCGTACTTGGTGATTGGCATCATACTGAGCGTGGTTGCGGCAATCGCTGGCCCGATCTCCAAACGATCGAATGGTTGGGTCGCGTGGTGCCTTGGTGGTTCGCTCCCGACACTGTTGCTCTGGATCTGGTTTGTTGGGTGGGCCAATCGCGTTGTTTTATTGGCTGGGATCTGCGAACCGATTTTGAGCGTTTCACTCGCCGCACTCGCGATTGCGCCGGCGATGAGTGCGACCCCTTCCTGGCGCGTGACACTGGCCAAGCGTCTTTTGGAGATTCAAACGACGTTGTTCGCGTTTGTAACGACCGCACTCATGTTATTCGGCAACGTGTGGTGGAACGGGACCGGGGCTTACGCGTTGGCTGCGCCCGAGGAGGATCGATTCCTGTCGGTGGCGGGGACGTTTTTTGAAAACCCCGTGATTTACGAAGGGACAACCGCCTTTTTACTCATCGGACTTCCACTCGCCGTGTGGTTGGTTCGCCGCGAGTCGTTGCGGGCACTCGGGTTGGGAGTGTGGTGGGTTTGGTGCGCCACCGTTGCGTTGCTTTCCGCCGAGATGATTTACGCCGCGACACTGGGCGTCTTGATTTTGAGCGTTGAAAAAAGAAGCCACACCTCCGAATAGAACGATCGGGGCACTGTCGTTTGTCAACGAAGATGTGGCTTTGTCCGACGGGTAGTGGACGTTTGATGCGGGCTCACAGAAGATAGGCGTGATGTTTACAGGAAGTCCGCAAAAAAATTCGCGACTAGTGGAAGGGATGTTTCGTGGTTGAACTGAAAGACAAGGTTGTTGCGATCACGGGTGGCGGAACCGGTATCGGTGCCGGTATCGCGCGTTCGCTCGCGGAGGCCGGATGTCGCGTAACGATTGGCGGTCGCCGTCTTGAGAAACTGCAGGAGGTGGCGGCGTCAATCGATGCCCCCCACGCAGTCGCGGCTCACGTATTGGATGTCGCGGACGAGCAAAGCGTTCAGGCGTTTTTCGATTCGGTTCGATCGGGCGGCGACGTCGACATCCTGGTCAATAGCGCTGGCGTCAACATTCAAAAGCGAACGATGGCCGAGATGGATCCGGCCGATTGGAGTCGCGTTCTTGAGATCAACGCCTCGGGCGCGTATCGATGCATCCATCAGGTGTTGCCGGCGATGCGTGCTCGCAAGGATGGATTGATCGTGAATATCTCTTCCGTGGCTGGCAAAAGAGCGCTCACCTTGGGCGGCGTGGCGTACTGCTCCAGCAAATTTGCGATGACGGCGCTCGGGACCGCGATCAGCAATGAAGTGAGAGAGGAAGGTGTCCGGATCACCAACGTCTATCCAGGCGAGGTCAACACGCCGATCCTGGAGAACCGACCCACGCCAGTTTCTCAGGAGCATAAGGACTCGATATTGCAGCCCGAGGACATCGCGTCGGTCGTATTGACGATCTGTTCGTTGCCGCCGCGAGCGAATGTTCCCGAGGTCGTCGTCAAGCCGACGAAGCAGGAGTGGCTGTAGGCGGGTTCACTGCGACGACGTCGTGTTGAAGTCACGCTGGTTCGAGTCGAAGGTCTGCCTAATGTTGCTCAGGCGGCGACTCGTGTGGGTTCGGCGGCGAGGCCGGCTTGTTCTTGGGCGACGACTTCTTCGGCGAGCGCTTGATAGTCGACCGCGCCGTTGCTGTCTTTCGCGTACTCAAAGATGGACTGACCGAAACTCGGTGCTTCGGCGAGCCGAATGTTGCGGCGAATCCGTGTGTCGAAGAATTTTGCACCGCGATAGAAATCGCGTCCCGCATTCGTCGCTTGGAAAAAGTCGTCGATGTCGGTGCTGACTTCGGCGGCGAGTCGCGTGTTGGAGTCGTACATGCAGAGTACGACGCCGGTCAGACGCAGCTGGTTGTTTAATCGGCGCGAGACGATTTCAATCGTTCGAAGCAGCTTGCTCAGGCCGTGCAGTGCAAGGAAGTGGGGCTGCAGCGGCAGGAAGACTTCCTGGACGGCGACCAAGGCGTTGAGTGTCAACACACCAAGGCTCGGCGGGCAATCGAGGATCAGATAGTCGAAGGGTTCGTTATCGGCGGCGAGTTTGTCACGAAGGATCATTTCGCGACCGACTTCACCCGAGAGTTCGATTTCAGCTGCGGCAAGGTCGAGGCTAGCAGGGACGACGGCGAGGTTTTCGCCGGCCTGATTGCGCGCCTGAGCGATCGTGGCGTCTCCACACAGCACTTCATAGCTGGAGGGGCTGCCGCCGTCGGTGCTCACGCCGAGATGCAACGAAGCGTGTGCCTGTGGATCGAGATCGATGAGGCAGACGCGGCGACCTGAGTTGGCCAATGCCGCCGACAGGTTGACGGAACTGGTTGTTTTCCCGACACCGCCCTTTTGATTGATGACCGCGATCGATCGCATGACAAACCTCCTAGATCCGTGGGCGACGTATCACGCCGCTTCTTTTCGCAGTTTGTCGAAAGCGATTAGCACATCGTGAAGGTCCGCGTCGAGAGTGACCAAGTCATCCGCGAAATCTTCGAGCCAGGTGCTGCTCTGCCGGTTGGCTTCGAGGAGCAGCGGGACGAGCAATTTCAGCGGGATCGTGCGTGTCTTGGGTGGCTCGTTGCCTGTGATTCGATCAAGTTCCCGTTTCCACCGCGGCGTGGCGGGCTCCAGACGCGGGGATAATGCGTCAGATTGGCACGAGCGACGCGGGCGTTCAGAACGCCAAAGTGCCGGAAAATGCTGATCGGATCCGCTCATGACTACCGCCGCTGCAGCGATCTGGAAAGTGTCGGTCGGAGCGAGGACGGCTCCGGTGATCGCTGTATCGACTTTGCGGGCTGGGAAAGTAAAGCGGAAATGCGTGTTTTTGACGGCCCATCGGGTTTCATGCCGTACGGGCATCGGTTGACATCAAGACGACGCAGCGCTATTCTCCCCGCGAATCTCGGGGGAGTTTCGCGCAGTGCGGTCGCCCGAAAATTTGACGTTCGGCTCGCCTTTATGGCGACGGTGATTCCCGCGGCGGCATCGTCCTCGGACACGTCGCATTAGCAAACTCTGGAACGCGATTTTTGCGTCCGGACAACATTGAGACTGACCAATCATGGCTGTCGATCTAGAAGCGATCGCGCGTCGTGGACGCTGCGATGCATCGAGTTTGAAGATTGCTCTTCCTCTTCTTGAGCAAGGCTACTCGGCTCCTTTCCTGGCCCGCTACCGACGAGATGAGTTGGGTGGCTTGGACGAGTCGACGCTCTGGAACCTGAAGACGGCGCTCGATGCCGAAAAGTCCCTGGCGGATTTTCGCGACAAGCTCCAAGAGTCTTGGCAAACCACTCCGCTCTGTGACCCCGCGATCGGAGAGGCGATTCGAAAAAGCGGTTCGAAGCGAACGTTGCAGCGACTGAGCAAACGTCTCCGTCAAGAGAGTTCGCCGAACGTCGCGACCGATTCGATCCGACTGGCCGCTCGACTGCTGAGCCCGCAAAAGGGTGATCCACAAGAAGCGGCGGCGCTTGCGGAATCGATGGAGACGATCGAGGACAAGGCTGCGGCCGTGGATCAATTGCCCGCTGCATTGCTCAGTCGTCTCGTCGGCGACCCCCGCATGATCAGCGCGGCCGTGCGTTGGTTGAGCAAGAACGCACGGATCCACGTCTCGGACGTCCACGATCCGCACATCGCGGCGGCTGAAGAGGCAAACGAGAAAGCGGCAAAAGCGGACGCGGAATCAGGATCCGCCGAGGCAAAGGGATCGGATGGTGATGCCGCGGCGGAATCCGGCACCGTCGACGAGCACGCTGCTGGTGCTGTTGTAGAAGATGCTGCCGCGACCAACGCGACTCCGGACTCCTCGGAGACGCCTGCCAACCCAGGCAATCCGTCTGCGTCTGAGGCTCCGGCGACGGAGGCTGTCGGCGCTGAATCCGAGCCTGCTGTCGAGGCGGCGGCGACCGATGGAATGCCTGAGGGGGCACCATCGGAAGATCAGGCGGAAGCAACTCCTGACGCCGACGTCGGATCGACGCCGGAAGCGACGTCTGATGGCGCTTCCGAGAGTCAGGTCTCCGCTGCGACGCAAACGACTGAGGAGCAAACGACGGCGGTTGGAGACGCGCCATCGAACGCAAGCAAGGTGTCCGAAAGCGAAGCCGATCTGCCACAGTTTCAACCGGACACGGAAGCGAAAGCTCCCGCAAAGAAAGAAAAGAAGGCGGCGCCCAAGAAGCAAAAGAAAATCTCTCCGCGTCAGCGTCGCCGTCGCTGGTTGGTGAACGTCCTGAAGCCGTTGGAAGGCAAACGGATGCCGGCGACGAAGCTAAGCGCGTTCCAAGTCGTCATGCTCGGTCGCGCACTGCGCAGCCAGGTCGCGGTGTGTGCTTTTGAATACGACGCCGCAAAATTGGTCGCCGAAATCAAACGTGTCGCAATCGGTTTGAATCGATCGATCGAGCCGATGCTGACCGAAATTGTGATGCAGCACGAAGCCGACATCCGCGAAGCCGGTGAAGCGGCGTGGTGGGATGAATTGCACGAACGGGCTTCGGCGCGATTGGTCAGTGTGGCCGCCGATCATCTGCGGGCTCAGGTCAATCGCGGACCGATCGACGCGAAGGTCATCATGTCGATCGACGCGGTCGGCCCCAAGACTGCCGCAACATCCATCGTGTCGGCGGATGGTCGGGTGTTGAAGGGTGAGGATTTACCATGCCAATTGACGAGCAATGTTCGCTCCGAAACCGTCGCCAAGATGGGAGAGTTGATCCACCAATTTAACGTCGATCTCGTTGTGATCAGCAACGGGCCCGCGCGGAGAGCGTGCCTGATTGCGTTGGGCGACTTGATCGAGCAATCGCCCAATGAGATCCGCTGGACCGTTGCCGACCGCTCGGGAGCTGATTCCTACGCCGGCGGCGAAGTCGCGAATTCTGAAATGCGATCCACGCCCAGACGTTTCCGCGCCGCGGCATGGTTGGCGTTCTCGGTCGTGCATCCTGCGCAGGCTTACGCAAAGGTTGATCCGCTGCGTCTGCGACTCGCTTCCTTCCAAAGCGAACTTGCGGAGGAAGCTTTGAGCGAATCGCTCGGCAACATCATCGCCAGCGGTGCATCGCGAGGCGGGGTGGATGCAAATGCTGCCCCCGTGTCGTGGCTTTCGCAATTGCCAGGCATGAATGAAACCGTAGCAAAGTCACTGGCCGCGAAACGAGAATCGGAACTGCTCAAGTCTCGTGATCAGTTGCTCGGCCTTGAGGGGTGGCAAAGTACGGTCGAGAGTCGCCAAGCAATGCCGTTCTTACGCGTCTTCCAGAGTGAAGAGACGCTTGACGGCACGTTGATTCACCCTGACGACTATGCGTTGGCGAAGAAGCTCGCCAAGGCATTGGAGATCGAGTTACCACCTGATTGTCCGCCCGGGTATGAAGCACCCGACTACAACGCCGTGGTCGAAGGCGAACCGAAGTTGGTGGACGCAACGACGCCTGCGGACCCGACGCCCGTCGAAGATTTTGATCGTGCTGGTGAGAAGGCCGGCGAATTCGCGTTGCCTCCGGCCGAAAACGAATTGCCTGCCGAAAACACATCGGAGACTGACGGTGGTGAAGCTTCCGCCGAATCGGCCGGTGACGCGGAGACTCCGGTCGAAGCCGCAAGTGACTCGGAGACTCCGGTCCAAGCCGCAAGTGACTCGGAGGCTGCAAATGCAGACGATGCTGCTAACCCGACCAGTAACGAAAGCGAAGAGTCCTCGACGGGAGACGAATCTGCTGCACCAACAGCGGGCGACACTGAGAGTGGCGAGGTAACCGCCGAGTCGGAAACGACCGAAGGTGAGGCGAAAGCCGTCGAGCCCGAGACTGCCGAGCCCGAAGTTGTTGTTCATGAGCAGATCAAACGGCCTCGTCCTGAAAAGGCAAAGATTGACAAGTGCATCAAGGAGTGGCAGGTCGGCAAGCACCGCGTCCAGCAACTCGTTGGCTGGCTTTGCGATCCATTTGGCGAAACGGCGATCACAAACGACCCGCCGGGTGTGCTGAAAACCATGCCGACGCTGAAGACACTCAAGCCCGGTGACCAGGTGATCGGTGTCGTGGTTGGCGTGATGAACTTTGGCGTCTTTGTTGAGCTCGCACCGGATTGCAGTGGTCTCGTCCACGTCAGCCGGCTCAGTGACGGGTACGTCGAAGACCTCAATGAAGCCGTTCAGGTTGGAGATGTCATCACCGCCTGGGTGACGGGGATCGATGAGAAGCGTCGTCGGGTCGGATTGACCGCGTTGTCCCCGGAGCAAGAGGCACAACTCGCAGCGGAACAGAGTCGCGACGGTGGTCGTGGGCGAGGAGGTCAACGCGGCGGACAGCAACGCGGGGGCCAAGGGCAAAATCGCGGAGGTCAAGGACGCGGCGGTCAAGGTGGTCAGACGCGTGGAGCCGGCCCCGGACAGAGTCGTGGTGGCCAAGGCCAAAATCGTGGCGGCCAGGGACAAAGTCGCGGCGGGCAATCGCGTGATCAGGCCGGTTCAGGACAGGGGCGTGGCGGAAAGGGCCAAGGCCGCGGTGGTCAGGCACGAGGTGGTCAAGGCCGCGGACGTGACAACCGTTCGCGTGACGGCGGCCGCGGAGGCAGGAAGCCGCGCCAGCCCGAGTCGTATCGCGTGGTCGCCAAACCAGAGGACACGCCCATCTCAGACGCGATGCAAAGCGGTGATGAGCCACTCCGTTCGTTCGGCGATCTGATGCAGTTCTATTCGGGGAAGGAAAAAGACAAGCAAGACGAGCCAAAGTCGGTTGCGGCCGAACAGGAGACGCCCCAGGCCGTGCGTCAGGATCCGCCCGAGGAGTCAAAACCGACGGAGAGTCCGAGTCCAGCCGAGGATTCCTCAGCTGTGACTGCTGCCGTCGAGAACGTCGAACCTCCAGCGAATGAATCCACGCCTGAGACGAAAGAGACGGAGTCCGATCAATGAGTGACGACTTTCAATCGCGTTTTGAATCGGCGATTCAACGTGGGCAAAAGCGTCGCGACCACAACGAGAGCGAAGCCAGGAAGAAAGAGCTTTCCGACGAGGAACTCAAACGCCTCCATACGTCTTTCCGGCTGTCACTCTCGGAGCGGATCGAGTCGAAGATTCAAATGATCATCGACGCCTTTCCCGGGTTTCGGCAGGAAGCTTTGTTCGGTGAAGTCGGTTGGGGCACGGCCTGCTATCGCGATGATTTGCAGCTCGATAACGGACGTCGCAACAATCAGTACAGTCGATTCGAGATGGTGATTCGGCCGTTTAGCGATCTTCGTGTGCTGGACCTGAAAGGCAAGGGCACCATCAAGAACCGTGAGCTTTTCAATCGCACCTTGTTCCGAAACGTCGCGGAAGTCGAAGTGAGCGAGTTCGAAGAGGTTATCGACGCGTGGACGATCGAGTACGCCGAGCAATACTCGGCCCGTTCGGCCTAGGAACGTGGGTTGATGCGAGCGTTCCGTCCAAAATTCGCTGGGCACCCATGAGCCGCTGACGGACTGAGCCATCGAGGAACCGACTGTGAAAGTCATGCAACTCAACCATGTCGCGCTGCACGTGGAGGACGTCGATCGTAGTGTTCGGTTCTACGCGGATGTGCTGTGTTTGCCGCCACTCGATCGACCGGCATTCGATTTTCCCGGCGCCTGGTTCCGTCTCGGCGTCGACCAAGAGTTGCATTTAATCGGCGATCGGAATCAGCCGGTGTCTTCCGCACACCGCGGGACACATGTGGCCTTCGCCGTCGACGACTTGGATACATGGGAGCGTCATCTTGAAGCGAACGGTGCGACACGGTTGCCGCGACGGACGCGTCCTGACGGAGCTCAGCAGGTTTTCGTCCAAGACCCGGACGGACATTGGGTTGAGCTGTGCTGTCTGCCTGAGGTTGCGACTCACACAGCGTGATGTCGGGAGCCGGTTATCGTCTCCAAAACGTGACGAGATCCAAGTCGGTCCGTCACCACTCTTGTCGCTAAGCAGGAGAGTGGATGAAGTGGTCTGTCCCCGGTTGAAGTGGTCTGTCCCCGGTTGAAGTGGTCTGTCCCCGGTTGAAGTGGTCTGTCCCC
>JBCBOT010000080.1:0-27008 GCA_039821165.1 Planctomycetota bacterium
GAAATGGATGCAGCTCTTGCAAGCTGCATCCATTTCGTTGCAGGAGGGTGAAGAAAAAAGCGAGCCTTCACAGCCCAATACCCTTTCGTTTTAGGAAACCGCTCAGTTTGAGTGGCTCAGCGGCGAACGACATTGCGGGCAATAAGGTGGACTCTCACACGCCCGGTGTTTCCGCACGGAAACCAACCGGGGGATAGAGAACAACCGCAACCGACCGCTACTCGTCCTCTTCCATGTCCAAAACCGTGAAACCGATGGGCTGGCCGTCTTCGAGAAGAAAAATGCCGGGGCTAATTTGGTCACCGGAGTCACAGTCGGCGTGGGCTTGATGCGCGAGTCCCGCGAGCATCACGATGGTCTCATCATCATCCCCTGAAGCCGCGAACAACATGCCGCGCGCGGGTGCGGTCGCGGCCACTCGATCGACCCCGAGTTGTTCTTCGATCGACTTCATGAATTCGCGATCAAGCA
Organism: Planctomycetota bacterium; assembly: GCA_039821165.1. Taxonomy (GTDB): domain Bacteria; phylum Planctomycetota; class Planctomycetia; order Pirellulales; family Pirellulaceae; genus Stieleria. The sequence continues at coordinate 472 of JBCBOT010000080.1, forward strand.
CCTTCTCGGCCGCAAAATAGTGACCACCGACGATCAGGATTTGCCGGCCCTCGGCTTCGACCACTTGGACGTCCACTTCGATTGATTGCAGGTTCGCTTTCGCTTCGTCCCGCAGAGTCCCCAACTCTTCCTCCGAGGTGTCGCCCGGAATGAACTGGACCGCACTCGGCAAGTCACGCACGAGAGTCAGCAACGGCGACGGGCCCGCTTCATCGGGAAGTTCGGGTAGCAATGGACGACCGTAAAAACTGTCCGTTCCCGGGTTCCAATCACTTGCACGAAGCATCGGAAAGACCTGACCCTGGTCGTCCGAATTGAGCACGTCGTCAAGCGCCGTCATCAGTCGGCTACATGCTTGATGCTCACCTTCCTCGAGAAATCGAACCGCTTTGGCGAAAACGTTGACGGCCACTTCGCCGATTCGAAACGCATACGGGACGAGCGAGGGCAGTCGCACGTCGGCATCCTCGGGGCCACGGGGTCCACATCCAGACCACTCTCCACCGTAACCGACACGCATCGCCTCGCCGGTGGCGGCACCGAGTTCGAGCACCGACTTCCAATAGGTGTATTCATCTTCCCCGTGGCCGCCGGATTCTTGGACGGCGGCGTGGACTTGATCCTCAAGGTGAGTCAGGCCGTCGCGTGTGAGTGGCACGCCGGATCGCGAAAACAAACCGCGACCCAACTCACGTAATGCTTCTTCCGCCATCTGGTCACAGGCGGCGTCATCTGTGGCGGCGGGGCGTTCGTCGTCGGTCGCGTTACAGTGATAGCTTCCACCCGCGGCCGTGATCACATCGGCATACCAATCCGGGATCGCATTCTGACAATGGTATTGGACACTCGCGATTTCGGGGTCGGCCAATGCCGCAGTGACTCGCGTGATCGCCATCAATGTGCTCAAGGCGCGCTCCGAATCGATCTCTTCGGCGCTTCGATGCTCCGTTTGGATCGCCACCTTTTGTCCGTCCTTGTTCGCCACGATGTCGATCTTGTCGAGTGAGCAAAACATCGGCTCTCTTTCATCGAATGAATTACGGGTGCAACGGATTGTCGTGGCGCTCGGTCGCGTTTGTCAAAAGCAACCAAGTGCCGCAAGCATACCGCCGCAAGCTTCGCTGTGGGAGCTACAGCGGGAACTCCTCCGGCATTTCATACAGCGGCAGAAATCGATAATAGACTTCAAGAATCAACGTGGCCATCGCGGTCGTGTAAACCCTGCCACCGATGTCGCCGTATTCATCCTTGAAATGCCAGCTTCCCGCTTCGTGGCCGCTGGTCGCCTGGGTCCGCACCAAATGGTCGCGAAGCTCCTGGTTCCATTCGTCCCACCGCTCGTGACGCCAATGATGCAGTGCCAGCGTTGCATAGTAGTCGTGATAGACATTGGTCAAGGTCGGCCCTCGTTCAGCCATACGATCGACCGCTCTATCAAACGAAGTGTTGCCCGGGGTCTGGCCAAGATACATCATGAGCGTCAGGCCGATCGCGGTGGTCGTCGGTTCCGGGTTCGGTGAGTTGTAGCCGAACTCATAGTCCGGCTCTTCGCGGACACTCAACAGATAGGAACGCGTGCGGCTAAAGATGTCCGTGCGCATTCGAATCCCCGCCCGCCGAGCCCCGATCAACGACAGCAATTGCCAGCCGGTGAGTGTGGTGTCTCCCGGTCGACCGGGCGTGTATCCCCAGGATCCATTGGCGTGTTGCGCTGAACTTGTAAACAACGCGCCCCGATCGACATGGTGCAGCAAGTCCGAATCGAATCGCTCATTCCGCTTGGTCATTCCCAACGCTTCCGCGAGAGCCATCATCGCGATTCCGTGCCCATACATGCTTCCGCCTTGCTGCCAGTCGTAGCCGAACTCGGCCTCCACGGCGACCGCCCGCAGGTAATACAGTCCCCGTGATACCGTCTCACGATATTCCCCACGTTCCGGTGTATGGCCGGCACCAAGGAACGCTAGAAGAGCCAGCCCCGTCGCTGCCGTCGGAGGCGTCGCGGTGCTCTCGCCCACTGGTTTTCCATGTCGACAACGCCCCTCACAGGGAGCCAACTTTAAATCGAACGACCACGATCCGTCTCGGCGTTGATGGTTTGCGAGCCAGCGCAGCGCACGATCAACGGCCGCCTCACTCTCATCCGTCGCTCCGAATCGTCTCCCCGTCGTTCGTCTCCCTTCAGGCGTTCGTGCTGACATCCCGCCTCCGCCGAGAAGAGATCGGTGAAGCGACGAGGGAGAACCTCCCGAAAGAACGTCAACGAATTCGGAGACATCCAACGGTGGCGATTCGAGAGGCTCGCGAGCGACAGCATCCGTCTCCGCATCATTGGGGCGATCCAATTGGATTTCAACCAGACGGTCGCGCGACTCACTCTCGGATGCGGCCAACTGAGCCTGCTCCGGCAAGATCTCGAGAGTAACGGCTCTCTGGCTCGACGATCGACTGCCCTCCAGTTGGAGCACGTCTTTCACACTCGAAAGCCGATACGTCAGCAAGGCCAAGAGCAACAGCAGAGCGAGGTGTATCGCCAAGCTGAGCAACCATCCGGTCGCCCGATTGGTTGTGAATCGCGAGAGTAGGGAGGTCTCGAGAAGATCCTCATCCTGGTCTTCGGCGATTTGCGGAACAGCGCGACGCGTCTCCGAAACGTTGACCCGGCGAGCCATGACGCGCTGGACCGGCGGCCGGACGACTGCAGGCGGAAGCGGGTTCGTGGGCTGTCCTAGCGGTCCGTGCGTTGGCGGACCGGAAACGGTCGAATCAGATTTGCGGGTCACGACGGGCTAGCGAGTGGAGACATCGGCGGATCGATGCGATCAACCGGACCATCTCGGAGTATAGCTCGCCGCTAAATTGCCCCCGTTTTCCCGCAAAACGCGATGGTGACACCGACGCGGTGAATGGCTTGGACGGTTCCTTACCGAAGACGCGTGTGACCACGCTGGCTGGCTGCTGTGTCTCCGCGTCCAAAGCCCGTTCGATGTGGAGACTCAGCGATGCAGTCGAGGCTCCGCTATTCCGTGGCCGTTGCCACGATCGCGTCATCCATCACGGGAATATCGTCTTTCAGCGTCCCGCGGTTGTCGAACAACGTGAAGACGATGAAGAGTGCAACGAAGACGAACGAACCGACGAAGAAGATGATGTTGAACGGTTTGTCCCAAGCCAGGTGCATAAAAAAGGCACCGACCAGAATCGCCTTGATGGTTGCAATGACCATCACCGCCAAAACGTCATAGCTACCGAGCAGGTCCGAACTTGCTTGAGCGACCGTGATGATCGTCAGCAAAGTCAACGCGCCGAAGACCCCGAAAAGCAAGGGGAGCGGGATCGGGTGGGCGAAGTCGTAACCTTCTTTGGATTGTTCGTGAGCCGACATGTTTTCGAGATGGTTGGGGAGTTTGCTGCCTGGGAACCGCTCAGCGGAGACTTTCTCAGCGAATGAGATACATCAGCGGGAACAAGTAAATCCAAATCAGGTCGACCAAGTGCCAGTACAGGCCGACATAATCGACGGGACCGAAGTAGTTCCGGTTGAAATCCTGGCGAATCGCCCGGACGAGCAACCAGATCATGACGCCGATGCCCGCGAGAATGTGAATCGCGTGGACGCCGGTCATGCAGTAATAGATGCTGAAGAAGACACCTGCACGACTGGGCCGCAATACATCATCGGGGACCGTCGTTACCGTGGCGCCTTCGTCGTCGCTCACGTCATAGGTGATCGCTCCACTCGCGAGCGCCGATTGAGCTTTGCGAGCTGACAGTTCGTCGTTCAAGCCGGTGTTCGTTGCATCCGTTGCGAGACGCTCAATGACCGCGAGGTCTTGCGTGTTGCTTGACATCTCACCGGGCTCGGATGCAGCAACCAACGTTTTGGCGTCGTCGTGAACCTCGTGATCGTCCGCCTCCTCGGCGTGGTCATGGCCGTCCTCTTCGTGCCCGTGGTCTTCGTGGCCATGCTCCCCGTCGACGGATGCAACCTGATGCTCTCCGCTGTGGTCTTCCTTGGGCTCGAGAATTCGCCCGAGTTGAACTCCAACAAAGAAGCTCAGGCACATCACGAAAATCGGCTTTGCACACTCGAACTGGAACTTTGCTCCCTGGAGGAAGGCCGCCACCATCCAAATGAAAACGCCGATCGTGGCTACCGCGAATGGGGCACAGATGTAGAGCAGGTAATCGGGAGCCTCAGGGTGCGGATTCGCGGGGTTGTAGGTGAACAAGCCTGCGGGAAGGAGCCCCATCTCCCACTTGTGCGAATATTCGATCGCTTTGACGCCCAAGAAAACCATCGCGCACGACAGTGTTGTTGCGATGAGCGCGGCAGTCTTTTTGTGCTCTTCCATTTGGGAGGCTCGGACTGCCCATGCCATTGTCAGTGAACTGAAGAGAAGAACGCCGGTATTAATAGCACCGAGTTTCGTATTGAGGAACTCGCTGCACCCAACGAACACTTCCGGACGCCACGCACGGAAAATCGCGTATGCACAAAACATGCCACTGAAGAACAGGACCTCGGTGACCAAAAACAGCCACATGCCCAACTTGCCACTGTCGAACTGCTGTTCCGGCGTGTCAAAGTGGTGTGCGAGGTACGATGGGTGGTCGTGGTCATGCCCGCCATGAGCGTCGGCATGGCTGGCGTCGGAATGAGCCATGACAGGTTGTTCCGGTCAGTAGTGAAATAGTGAAACGTCGCACGAAGAATGAGCCGCTTTCAGGCTCGATGCTCCGGACGACATCACGGGTAAGTTGTTTCTATTCCGACACGCGACCGTCGAGTCGCGTGTCACAGTAAGGTGTCATCCGCTGCTCAGGCGTGCCCATCAGCAGCGTGTGCAGGTTCCGCAGCAGGCGTTTCATCCGGAACGACTTCACGCTCCGGTTCCACCTTCACGTATCGGTCTGCTTCCGCGTCCCATTCGATGTTCCCGAACTCATAGGGATCACCGACAACCGGCGGACGCTCAAAGTTGTAGAACGGCGGTGGCGAGGTGCAAGCCCACTCGAGTGTCGCACCACCCCAAGGATTCGCGGGAGCTTTCTTACCACGCAACATCGACGCAAGAAGAACACCGAGCGCGAAGAAGAGGCCCACCCCCAGCAGCAATGCACCCCACGTACTCATCTGGTGCAGCGATTGGAACTCAGGGTCGTAAGTGGCGTACCGTCGCGGCATTCCGCGGCTGCCGAGCACAAACTGCGGCAGGAATGTCAGGTTGAATCCGATGAACACCAAGCACGCCGAGATCAATCCACCCATCTCGTTGTACATCTTGCCGACCATCTTCGGCCACCAGTGGAAAACACCACCCAAGAATGCAACGAGTGTTCCGCCGACCATCACGTAGTGGAAGTGAGCGACCACAAAGTAAGTGTCGTGGAGGTGCATGTCGGTCGAAAGCGTGCCGAGGTGCAAGCCCGTCAAACCACCGATCGTGAACAGGAAGATGAACGAGATCGCGTAGACCATCGGCGTCGTCAAGCTGATCGATCCCTTAAACATCGTCGCCAGCCAGTTGAACACCTTGATGGCGGAAGGTATCGAAACCGTGAATGTCAACGCACTGAAGATGATGGTCGTCATCGGGCTCATTCCCGATGTGAACATGTGGTGGCCCCACACCAGGAACCCAAGCAACGCGATTGCGATCGACGAGTAAGCGATGAATCGGTACCCGAAGATTCGCTTGTGGCTGTGGACGCTGATCAGCTCGCTGATGATCCCGAAAGCCGGGAGGATCATGATGTAGACAGCCGGGTGGCTGTAGAACCAGAAAAAGTGCTGGAACGTGACTGGGTCACCGTTGTACTCCGGGTCAAAGATCCCGATGTGCATCGTCCGTTCGGCGATCAGCAAAAGCAGCGTGATTCCGAGGACTGGAGTCGCAAGGACTTGGATGATGCTGGTCGCGTAAGTCGCCCAAAGGAACAAAGGCATGCGGAACCACGTCATCCCCGGCGGCCTCATCGTGTTGATCGTGACGATGAAGTTGAGGCCGGTGAAAATCGAACTGAAACCTAAGATGAACGCCCCTGTGGTCGCAAGAATGACGGACGAATCCGTCGTCGTGCTGTAGGGTGTGTAGAAAGTCCATCCGGTATCCAAACCGCTAGCGAGCAGAGCACTCACGAAAAACAGTGCTCCCGCAACCCACAAGTAGAAACTGCTCAAGTTCAGGCGTGGGAACGCAACGTCTTTCGCACCGAGCATGACGGGCACGAGGAAGTTTCCGAGTGCGGCGGGGATACTCGGAATGATGAACAGGAACACCATGATCGCGCCGTGAAGCGTGAACACCTGATTGTAGATGTCATTCGGCGCCTTCTCCGGTGCGAGCCACTGGAAGAGTGCGTTATTGAAGAGCCATCCATCGGGTGCAAGCAGGTGAAGCCGAATACCCAGCGCGAGAAGACCCGCGATGAGGAATGCGAGCGAAACACCCACCAAGTACATCAACCCGATTCGCTTGTGATCAAGCGTGAACGCCCAACTCAAAAATCCCTTCGAGTTGGTGAGGAAGTTCTCCTTCGGCGTCGGAAAACCGGGGTCTTTGACTTCGTAGCCTGCTGGGACTGCGGACATGCTCACACCTCGCTAAAAATGTCGTCGGGCTGTCAGGCCGTCTGATACTCGTTTGTTTCTTCGTTGTTCTGTTGGTTTACTCTTGCGAATCGGCGTCGGGCTGTGCGTCCGACTTATCGCTCAACGTCTTGATAAATTCGACCAGACTGTAGATGTCGTCGTCACTCAGCTGGCCCTTGTAGCTCGGCATCACCGGAGCGTAGCCGGCCGCGATCTTCTTCTTGGGATACAGGATCGACTCTCGCAAGTAATTCTCATCCACCAGGACCGGGTCGCCGACTGTTAGCTCTCGCATCGACCCGTAGGCATCCTTGTAAGACGGACCGACGACCTTCGAACCGTCAATCGAATGGCAGCTGATGCAGCCTCGACGCTCATAGAGCTTGGCACCGTATGACGCGGGCGACTCGTCGTCGGGTCGCTTACTGTACTTTTTGATCCAAGCGTCTAACTCTTCCCGGCTTTCATGGACGACCACAACCGTTTGCATTTCAGAGTGACTGCGACCGCAGTACTCGGTGCAGTACAGGTCGTAGAAACGATACCCGTCCGGCGTGAATTGATGCTTGTCGTAGTCCCAAGTGCTGCCCTTGTTCCACTCCGTCGCCTTCGCGAGCTCTTCGTCACTCACTTTCTCGCTGGCCGTTGTGGCCCGGAACCACATGTAGTTGTACCGCCCAGGAACGATGTCTTTTTTGACGCGGAACGCCGGGATGTAGAGGCTGTGAATCACGTCCTCACTCGTCATGGTCAACTTCGTTGGCTCGTCGACCAGAATGTGCAGTTCGGGGTGCATCACTCCCTTGCCATAATCCATCGTCCAGCCCCATTTGAACGCTTTGACGTTCACCGTGTAGGCACCTTCGGGAATGGATCGGTGATCCAGGTAGCCCTGGGCTCCCCAGAAGAACATGATGACGAGGATGAACCCTGGACCGATCGACCAGAGCAACTCAATCGTTGTGTTGTGATCGACCTGACTCTCAGCACGCTGCCCATTGGGCTTCTTGTACTTCCACGCGAACCAGAACAGTGCGGCCGCGATTCCCACGAAGAAGATCAGGCAGATCACGCTGATGAAGTAGAACATCCAGTCCGAGCTCGCCGAGAAGGTCGAGGCCGACTCGGGGAACATGGAAAACTTGCTGCTGGTGTAATCGCCTAACAATGGCATCGTTACAGTCACCTGGTCAAAGTTCTTCGGATACGTCTTGTTTCTCGGAGTCGCCGGCATCACCGGGCCCGTCGTCCTGCGGCATGTTGGGAGTCCCCTTGCGGCCGGCCCAGTAGGGGACCAAGGCGGCAAGCATCATGCCGATAAATCCAAGCCCGCACAGTCGCATGATTCGCCACGCGTGCGGTGTGTACGAATTGGAATCGGGATCGTAGCTGTAACACCAGAGAATGAACTGGTCGACAGCCGTCCCCACATTGCCTTCACCCGCCTCCACCAACGCAAGCTTGAGTTGCTCTGGCGGAAAGTCAATCGAAAGTGAGTAACGCGTGATCACTCCCGTCGGTGAAACGAACGCGAGCATTGCGGGGTGGTTGTATTGCTTGTTGGCGGCGTCGTAGCGGTATCGAAAGCCCAGCTTGTCGGTCAACCGCGTGATGATCGGTTGCTTGGCGGTTGCAAAGATCCAACCTGTTTCAGCACCGGGCTGATTCGGCAACCATTCGATGTACTTTTGCTTGGTCTCCGCGATCCGTTGCGTTGTTTCCTTCGGATCGATACTCACCGTGAGGACCTGGAAGTCTTTGCCCAACTTCAAATCCAGTTTGTCCAATGACTCGGTCAGCTTGTTCAACTGGATGCTGCAGAGCATCGGACAGTCGCTGTAATTCAGTGTGACGATCGTGGGCAGGTTTCCGTTGAACACATAACCCGTCTTGATCGCCCGACCTCGTGAATCGGTCAGCGGAAGATTAATCGGGATCGTCGCGCCGAGGTTCTGATCGACGGTGACTCCACGCGCCTCGGGCGGGAGGCCGCCATTGAGACTTGTGTCGGCTCCCATCCGCACTTGATCCTGACCGGCCGCACTACTACCCAACGCGCAAGCGGCGATCACCGTCGCCAAATAGGCGACTGTCGCTCGTCGATTCCAACCGCGAAGCGGTGGTCGTGCGTCAAGTTTCGTCGGTAGCGGCGTCACTTTCGGTGTCGTGCTCTTCGTCGTGGGAATGATCCGTTCCGTGGCTTTGCTCCAACTCCACCGCAGCCATCGCTTCCTCAATCGGGATGACGATGTTGCCGGTCGTCGGATCGGCGCCATAGGCCGAAACACTTGCAAATTGTTCTGCCAGAAAATCGTTTTGGCGGGAGTAGCTGCTCTGGGCTTGAAGCTTCGCCTCGTGCCCGCTGACGAGCAGGTAGTACACATATTGGACCGACAAAATGGTGACCAGCGTCACCACGATCGACGAAATTCCGATGACGAATATCTGCCGGGTGTCCAGATCGTCGTATTTTGCTTTGTTTGCCATTGTTGCTTACCAAGTACGATTCTCTAGATGTTTTCGAATGCGAGCGACTCGCCAAGACGCGGATCCCGGACCGGAACCAAACGGTTGTCGCCGGCAAGTTTGAGGATTAACCCCACGATCAGCGAACTCATTCCGGCGACGCAAAGAAGACTCGCCAAAACACCGAAAATGCCACCGAACGTCGCCATCGAGCCGTCGAGCAGGCGTGCTTCGGGCATCACGATCCAATAGATGTCGACGAAGTGCATCACAAGGATGTACGCCGCCCAAAAGGCCATCACATGGGGGTTTCGCCTAATATGCCGCGGCATGGTTCCGAGGAAGGGGATCAACCAGTGGAAGAAAATCAGCGCTAGCGAGAGCGTTCCGAAAGCTCCCTCCTGGCGATAGAAGAACCACTCGGTCTCTTCTGGGATGTTCCCGTACCAGATCAGCATGTATTGACTGAACGCGATGTAGGTCCAAAAGAACGTGAAGCCGAAGATGTACTTGCCCAAATCGTGGTAGTGCTCGGGTGTCACCTCGTCCTTCATGGCTCCGTTCCGCTGAAGCAGATAGGTGCCGAGCGTGATGGCACAGTGTGCTCCGAGAATCCCGCCGGCGAACATGTAGACCCCAAACATCGTGGAGAACCACATTGGAGCGAGGCTCATGCCCCAGTCGAACGCGGCGAAGCTCAACGTGAGCGCGAATGCGATGATGCCCGGACCCGCCCAGGCCTGCATACGTTCGGTTGCGGCGACTTCACCGGTCTCGTCCTGCTCGGTGCTACCACGCCAAAAGAACATGGCGAGGATGGCCCAAACGAAGAAGTAGAAGACGGCTCTGATCGCGAAGAAGGGTTCCCAAAGGAAATAGCCTTTCTGATCTGCGACGCTCTGGCTGATACCGTGCTCGGTGTAGAAGTCGGGGTCGGTCCAAGCGAAAAGCGAGTTCGGGAAGAACAGCGAGAGAATGATTGGAACGAACAAGATGGCGAGCGGGATGACCATGAGCATCAAGAACTCGGCGATGCGTCGCACCACCACGCTCCATCCGGCACGCACCAAGTGCTGAATCATCACAAAGAACAGGCCGCCGAGCACCACCGTCAGCACGTACAAGAACGCCGTCAAATACGCAGACATTCCGAAGCGCGGCATGTCTGGCTGCATGTAGCTGACAAACATGCCGATCAGCAATCCACCCAGCAAGGCAACGATGCCGCCGAACAAGAGTGGCGTTTGAAGAGCCGAGAGCGACGCAGGCAACTGAAAGGCCGGGTGGTCGGCTGGTTTGATGTCTGGAGCGGCGTGTTCGGACATGTTTCTTGAAGGGAGTGCGATTCCGAGATTCGGTCTTCTTGTTCGTTCTAACTACTCAGCCGGCGCGTCTTTCGCCGCAGCTTCGGCTTTCTCTTTCTCTTCTTTGGCCTTTCGCTCAGCTTCCGCTTTTTCGGCTTCTGCGGCTTGCCGTTCCAATTCGGCTTTGGCATCCGCCACAGCTTTCTCGACGGCAGCCTTTTGGCTCGGCGGCACCAAATCGATCGACGCGTTCTGGCTCTTTTGAAGCGCCCTCACGTAAGCGACGATCGCCCATCGGTCACGCAATTTGATCTGACCGGCATAGCCGGGCATCTTTCGAATCCCGTTGGTGATCGTCGAGTAAAGCTTGCCGTCGGGATACTTGTCCGAATAGAGCGAGTCCTGGTGCATGTTCGACGGCGGGACCCACGTGGGTGAGTTGATCGATTGGGCACGCTGATTGACCAAGCCGTTGCCACGACCGTTGAGACCATGACAAACGCTGCAGTAGATTCCGAACTGCTGCTGGCCTTTCTCGATCAACGCCGCGTCGACTTTGATCGGAATTTCTTTCACCCACGGAGTCGTGTCCATGACGCTCGGTGCGGCGGCCTCGCCTTCCGCTTCGGTGACTTCCGCAACCTCTTCCGCCTTGGCGACTTCGTCATCAAAGAAGTACGCGCGGACAAGACGATCAGCCCTTGGTGCATCGATCTGAGCAAGTTTCTCGGAGTCGATCCCCGTCAAAACATCGAGCGACTCCTCCATCTGACCGCGGGCGACGGTTCCGGGCACGTCCGGACGCATCGAGCGGTTATCGACGAAAAGGCTGGTCGACATTTGAGCGTCTTTGGCCGGAGAGAAATCCATATCCGGAAAGACGTGGAACCGAGGCTGTGAGCTGTTAGTGACCCGCATCGTCAATACGACGAGGAGAGGAATCACCGAGGCGGCGACCATCGTTCCCCAAACCATAAAGATGGGCTTCGGTATTTTGGTCGGCGTGTCGTCCTCGATCACCTCATTGATGTACTCACTTCCCGTATCGGCGAACAGTTTCCTGACACCCTCGGAATCGTACCTTGCATCCCGAGCGTCGATGTACAGGAAGAACCGGTCATCGGTCGCACGATCGAAACGCGGGTCGGTGAACATCGGATTGCTGAAACGTGGCAAGCCGTTGAGCGCCCACATCCCGAAGAATGCACCGAACGAGGCGAGGAGAATCGTCAGCTCGAATGCGACCGGCATGAACGCCGGCAGCGAAATGTAGGGCTTGCCCGAGATGATGTATTTGTAATCGATCCCGTTCATCCAGATCTGCATCGTCAGGGCGATCAACGTCCCCGAGACACCTCCCACGAGTGCGATCCAAGGCAATTTGGTCGGCTTGATGCCGAGCGCCTTGTCGATTCCGTGTACCGGGAACGGCGTGAACGCATCCGTCTTGGTATAGCCGGCGTCACGAATCCGCCGGCATGCCGACAGCAACGAATCGACCGAAGTGAATTCGGCCATGATTCCGTGAACGGTTTTCTTTGTTTCCGACATAGGTTGGTGATCCAACGAAACAGATCGAACGTGTTTAGTTTGTCAGGTTTATCAGTGCCCACCGGCGCCGTGCGCCATGTGTTCCTGCTTTGCGAGCGTCGCCTTGGTCTCGGCCATGTTGATCACCGGCAGCAATTTGCAGAACAGCAAGAAGAGCGTGAAGAACAATCCGAAGGAGCCGATCAACATGCCCCAGTCCACCCAAGTCGGCGTGAAGTAGGCCCAAGCACTCGGCAAATAATCGCGTGACAAACTGGTCACGACGATCACGAACCGCTCGAACCACATTCCGATGTTCACAAAGATGGAGATGACGACGATCATCCAAGGCGTCGTCCGACACTTCTTGAACCAGAACAGTTGCGGACTGATCACATTGCAACTGACCATCGTGAGATAGGCCCACCAATAGGGTCCCGCCGCACGGTTAATGAACGCGAATTGTTCGGCCGGGACTTGCCCGTACCAAGCGATGAAAAACTCTGTCCCATAGGCCAAACCGACGATGCACCCCGTCGCCAAGATGATCTTGCACATGTTGTCCAAGTGCCGAATCGTGATCAGTTTTTCGAGATCGAGCATCGACCTTGCCGGGACCATCAGCGTCAGCACCATCGCGAAACCACTGAAGATTGCCCCGGCCACGAAGTAAGGCGGGAAAATCGTGGTGTGCCAACCGGGCACCTGAGAGACTGCGAAGTCGAACGAGACGATCGTGTGTACCGAAAGTACGAGCGGCGCCGCGAACGCTGCGAGCAACGCGTAGGCTTTCTCGTAACGCATCCAGTGCCGGGAAGAGCCGGACCACCCCAGTGCGAGAATGCCATAAGCCATTCGGCGCCACTTGTTCTTGGAGCGGTCACGGAAGGTCGCCAGATCGGGCACCATTCCCATGTACCAGAACAACAAGGACACGGTTCCATAGGTGGAGACCGCAAAAACGTCCCACAACAACGGACTTCGGAACTGCGGCCACATCCAAAGGTTCAAACTCGGATACGGTGCCAGCCAGAACGCGAGCCATGCACGACCGACGTGAATCCCGGGGAACGTCCCCGCACAGGCGACCGCAAAAATCGTCATCGCCTCGGCGGCACGGTTAATACTGGTTCGCCATTCTTGCCGGAACAGAAAGAGAATCGCGCTGATGAGCGTTCCCGCGTGACCGATACCGACCCAAAAAACGAAGTTAACGATCGGCCATCCCCAGAAGATCGGCGATCGGTTTCCCCAAACACCGACTCCGGTGTAGATCAGATAGAGGATCAAGCCGCCGAGCACGTGCAACAGCGCGATCGAGGTCAGGAACCCCATTCCCCAACCCCATCCCGGGGGCCGTTCGGCAACCTTGCAAACCGACTCGGTGATGTCATGGTACGTCGTTTCGCCCAACACCAGCGGGGCGCGTTCGCCCGGGCGTTCCGACGAGTTGTCCAATCCGTTTGGAATGGCGAGTGACATGATGGTCTCGCTGGGTTGTCTCTTGGGAGTGTCGATAGGTTGTTGACGATCGGTGTTGCCCCTGGCGCCCAGTCTCCTGGGTGGGGCATAGCCTGGGTTTGAATACCCTCAGCTCAGTGCTTCTCGTCGTGTGTTTGCTCTTCGTGGTCGTGGTCGTGGCCGTCGGCGTGACCCTCTTCCGCATGATCCTCGTGGTGGTCACCGTCGTGATCGCCATGGTCTCCGTGATCACCGTGCCCGTGATGCGACTCGATGGTCGCGAGGTCATTGATTTGCTTGGTGCTCATCAGTCGCGGGTGCGGGTTTCGGATTCGAGCCAGATACTCAGCCCGAGCCTTGATGTTAAGTTGTTCGAGCAAACCGTAGGAACGAGGGTCCGCTTGGCGTTTTGAAACCGCCGAGTCTGGATCAGCCAGGTTGCCGAACTCAATGGCGCTGGTGCTGCAAGCAGCCTGGCAAGCGGTGACGACATCGCCGTCGCGAATCGGCCGCCCGCCTTCTTTCCGAGCCTTGATCTTGGCCGCTTCCACACGTTGGACGCAGAAGGTGCACTTCTCCATGACGCCTCGGCCTCGCACCGTGACCTCGGGATTCAGCACCATCGACTGCAGTTTGCGGTTCGCTTTTTCGATCGACCCGGGGTAGGCATCGATGCCGTATCCGACCCCGACGTCTTTGTTGTAGTTGAAGTAATTGAACCGTCGAACTTTGACCGGGCAGTTGTTTGCACAGTACCGAGTTCCAATGCAACGGTTGTAAGCCATTGCGTTGATGCCTTCGTTGGTGTGCACGGTTGCCGCGACCGGACAAACCTGTTCACACGGGGCCGTCTCGCAGTGCAAGCACATCAACGGCTGATGCACGACATCGGCATTCTCTTCGTTGCCCTGGAAATACCGGTCGATCCGCAACCAGTGCATTTCGCGGCTGTTACGAACCTGCTCGGGACCGACAATCGGGACGTTATTTTCGCTCTGGCAGGCCACGACACATGCGTTGCACCCAGTGCACTTTGACAAGTCGATCGACATTCCCCACTGCGGCACGAAGTCTTGCTCTTCATCAAGCTCGATCTCGGCGATCGGCTCAGTATTGAGCGAACCATACTTGCCGACCTTTGGCACGTGCATCGCATTGGGCTGCTCACGGGCGAATGTCGGAACCTTTTCCAGGAGAGCAGGCGTTCCTTCACGAACCAAGGTTCTACTTCGCTTCTTCGTCTCTTCCTTGCCCAACTCATCGATCGCCCAATGGTCTTGGGTGGTCGAGAAGTCGTAGTCCGTGAAGTTCGGACGGGCTTCGACTCCGTAGGCAATCATCATCGAGTCACTGCGACGTAGCGGCGACACGTCGATGCCAACGATGTCGACGTTGTAATCGGCGAAGCCACCGACCATGCCGGCTCGAGTCCGCCCGTAACCGATGCACGTTTCCACCACACCGTGAGCGAGACCCGGAATCTCGAAGACGGGCAGCTCCATCTTTGCACCGTCCTTTCGCAGCGTGATCGTGAGACCGTGCTTGATGCCCAACATTTTTGCCGTTGCGGGGCTCACGACCGCCGCATTGCCCCATGTCAGCTTCGTGATGGGCTGCGGCAACTCTTGAAGCCAGCCATTGTTCGCAAAGCGACCGTCGTAGGTGCCTTCCGAAACCGTGAACAGGATCTCGAAGTCGTCCTTATCGATCGAATCCGCGGTCACGACCACCGGATCGGTCGTCGGCAATGGAGCCGCTTCGCCAGTGATCGCCAACGGGGTGCTCTTCATCCGCACCGACTCCGAATAGCCGTCATGCAGTAGGCGACGCCAAGCACCTTCCCCCAAGTCTGAACCGAGCACGGCGGCAGCGGTCTCACGAACCAATGCCATCGGTTCGTTGACGGCTTCGCCCAGCATCAGCGCCACAAACTCGGCCGCCGTTCGACCTCCCATCAATGGAAGAATCTGCGGCTGACAGACGCCGTAATAGCCGTGAGCGTTGACGCAGTCACTCCAAGATTCCAGCGGGTGCGCCAGCGGCAGCGACCAGTCACACAGGACGGCGGTCTCGTCGTCGTACTCGCCGAGATAGATCGTGTTTTTGACGCCAGAGACCAACGATGCAAAGTCAACATCGCCAGGCGCCGCGATTACCGGATTGTCACCCAAGATCACCAGTGACTCGACCGACCCGGCCGAGACGGCGTCCACGAGACTGCCGAGCCCCACAGTGCCACTCACCCCTGCATCGACTCGCGGCGAGAACTTTTGAATTTTGCCAAGCGACCCGAGCTTTTCATTGATCGCGATCCCCGCAGCAACGACGTCAGGCCCGAGCGACTCGTCGACGACGATGACCGCTTCCGAACCCGCAGCGGCGATGTCATGAGCCGCGCAGTCGAGAAATCTCTCGAGTCGCTCGGCCGCTTCGAGAGTGTCGAACGCGCCCTCTTCCTGCGGAGATTCGTGCGATCCCGTGCCCGCTGCCTCGATGGCTCGCTCGAGCTTTCCGAGGAACGCCGGCATCTGACTCGGACGAAGTGCCAACCGCGTATCGGCCATCGTTCCCGTCGTCGAGTAACCAGCCTCGACGACATACAAACGGCTCATCGGACCCTGCAAAGCGTCTCGATTTGTCGCAAATGTCTTTGAAGCAAGCAGCGCCCCGGGATCACTGCCGAGGATGTCGGCACCCAGCGACAAAACCACCTTCGCGTTGGTGAGATCCAGTTCCTGACTGCACTCCACACCGAACATCTTGCTGGTAGCCTGACGCATGACATCGTTGCCAACGCCGTCGTAACGAACCAGCATCCCGGACGGAAGCTTCTCACGAAGCTTCTTGAGCATTCGCACCAACGTCGGAGAAGACGTTGGCGAGAACATCAACGCAAATCCCTCGCCGCTCTTCTTCGCCGCGGCATCAATCAAACCGGAACTCACACCGATCGCCTCTGCCCAATCGGTCTCCTGCTTCCGGTCCCCCGTCCGCTTCAAAACGGGACCGTCATCGCCGCGCGAACGATCAGGGTCGTAGAGCGCCAGCATCGCGGCCTGAACGTAGGTGTCCGTTCCGGCCGAGGACGGATGCTCCGTGTTGGGCATCACCTGCAGTGGTCGACCATCGAAACACTCGACCACGAGGTTGTGCACGCGCCCGGCGAGCTCGAAATTGGTCGCGCGAAGATACTTCTCGCCCGGAACTCGCCCCTCGGGACGGATCACGAAGGGCGCAATGATCTCCTCGGGGTAGCGACAGCCGGCGACGCCCGCCATCGCCAACGAAGCCCCCATGATCTGCATCCAACGACGACGGGAAACGCCCTCCGGAAACTCCGACGCGGCGACCGGGAACTCGCGATGGAGGTACTCCGTCTTAAATTCCTCGTTCCCGTGAAGCTCCGAGATGCTCCGCCAATAGGTCGGCTTTGGATCAGTCGTTGATTCGCTACGTGTCATGTTTCAATCAGCGTTGAAAGTGGACTCGATGGTCGACGCGTGAAATTATCGGTGGCAGACGGCACAGTGCCGTTTCGGATTGATCTTCTTCTCATCACGAACCTGTTCGGCGAACGCCTCTTGGTCCCAGTCCGCCGGCGGCTCCCAATCGAGCTTGGTCACCTTGTCGACCGGACGCAGATGATCGTTGGGGTTTTCGTGACACTCGATGCACCAAGCCATCGAGAGCGGCTCATGCTGGTACACGACTTCCATCTGGTCGATGCGACCGTGACAGGTCTTGCAGCTGACCCCGGAATTCACGTGGGCCGCATGGTTGAAATAGACGAATTCCGGAAGGTTATGCACTCGCTTCCACTGCATGCTCTTGCCGGTCTTCCAGCTCTCATGGATCGGTTTCAGGTTCACGCTGTTGGCGTGAACCGCAGCGAGAGCCGCCTGACCCTGGTCATTCGCGGGGCTGTGGCAATTGACACACGTTGCGGTCGGTGGAACCGCCGCATGGGCCGCGTCGAACACGGTGTTGTGACAATAGCGACAGTCCAGCTTGAGCTGGCCCGCGTGAATTGCGTGGCTAAATGGGACCGGCTGCTCGGGCTCATACCCGATGTTCAGCGTGACCGGATCGGTGACCAGACCGCCCATGGCGGCGGCAAACAGTCCTCCACCACCGAGCGCGGCGCCCAGCACGAGGAGGAAAGGATTCGACCAACGAGGAAAGAGAAAGCGTTCCATAGTCATGAACCCGAATAGGGAGTCGGGCAACGAGACGAGCGGGATGGCTAGCTGACGGCAAAAGAGTATCGGTCTCTACCAAGGAAATTGGCAAGAGCAGCGACTGGCCGAGCGACATTGTGTCGCTGACTTTTCACCCTTTTGGCATGCGCGCATCGTCGCACCATGCAAGTGTTGAGAACGGCTCGCAACTGCGATGTCTTTGCTACCGAATTACCTGTCTGCACAGATCGCTCAACCAGCGCAAACACCCGATGGTCAAAACCGACTCCAGAACGAGTGGCTTGAAGACCTGAGAACTGCTTCCATCAGGGCCTGTCCTTAAATAAGAGCCTCACAAGGTGGCGAAACACGCCGTAATCACGCCAAGCCTGGGTGACGAAGGAGCAGCGCTGAGGAAGTCACCACAACCATGGAGGATCGATACGAGCTAAAACCAGTCGCCCGCCGCGGTGACAGGGGTCACATCGCAGCGCATGGAATCGAATGCGGCCGCCAACTCAGAAACCGCCCAGTCAAAATCATCGATCTCGAGCCGATACTCGGGCCAGCTCCATCCCGAAGGCCACATCTGATGCGGTGCGGGCCACCGACTTTCATCCGTCGAACGATGAATCCGCACGAAAAGCCTAGGCAACGACGCATCGTGCATTCTCCGCCTCGCATCCTCGGGTAGCTCAGGCAGGTGATCGCAAACCCACGGTTGCCCCGCGACCTCCGTCGAATCAATTCGCCCTTCAAAGATTCGCACTTCGGAGCGTTTCGCGAGCGCTTCGCAAAGGGCACGCCTTGTCTCCAACTCGCCCGTCACCAACGCCAATGAGGGAGTCCCTGCAGCGAGATGCTCCGCCAGATCGCGAATCGTCCAGCCGAATCGCGGGTCTTGAAAGTCCGCCGCGACATCACAAGCAGGGCGGAGCACGAACTGCCGCGCCGTGTATCGCGGGTGCGGAACAACGAGATTGCTCGCGCCACCGACGAGCTGTCCATGGAGGACAACATCCAAATCGATGACCCGAGCGCCCCAACGCTGCCTCCGAGTCCGACCGAGTTCGTTTTCGACTCCCTGCAACATCTCCAGGACTTCACGTGCCGATGCGGTCGTTTCGAACGCGGCCACGGCATTGAGGAACTGGGATTGCCCGCCGGGTCCACCGATCGGAGGCGTCTCGAAAAGACGACTGGCACGAAACTCCGAGTGAATCAAAGTCGACTCCGCGATCCGCCGCGCCGCCGTCGCCAGCACCTCACGCCGTTCGCCAAGATTGCTGCCGAAGCTGATGACGCACTGCGAGACCCGCGTGGAGACATGGTGGCTGCTACCGGGCAGCGGATGTGCGAGCGGGTCATTGGAATTCATGTCACGTATCGTGAATCGAAAAGGACGGTGTGGGTAGACAGCTTAAAAAGGATTGCCAGGATGTCATGCCCGACGTGCTTCCTGGGAGTCCAGCATCCGTGACGACAACCAAACAGCGACCGGCTCGCGAAACCGACACTTGTCCGAGTAAGCTCAACGAATCTTGCCCCGAACCGCTCGACTTCGTTGAACACACCGAACCAAGACCAAAAATCGTTCTTCCGTTTTGCCTGCGGCTTTGAACTTGCCATCGGTTTGGTTGGTGTTGTGCTCAGTCTCTTGCTCGGCCCAGACTTCACTCTGTTCCTACCGAGCCTCACCAATCTCCCCTCCATCGGTAGCGGAATTGCGTTCGGGCTGCTCGCGGCACTGCCAACGGTGCTGGCCGTCTGGTGGATGATGAAGCTCCCGTGGGAGTCGATTCAAGAACTCAAACGTTTCGGCGAACATCCCGCCGTCCGCCGGCTGCTCGCTTTAGACCCCGCAAGGTTGATCCTGCTGAGCCTGTGCTCGGGTATCGGTGAAGAGCTGGCCTTTCGAGGTTGGTTGTTACCGTGGCTGCTCGAATTCTCCGAGAGTTTCGTCGCCGGCGATCCCCTGATGAATGTCGACCTGCTTCCGATCGTTGTTGCGGTCGGCGTATCGTCACTTTTGTTCGGTGTGGTTCATCCACACACGCGGCTGTACATGGCCGTGACAGGCCTCATCGGCATCTACTACGCCGGACTCCTGATCCTCACCGACAACCTGCTCGTTCCGATCGTCGCCCACGCCGCGCACAACGCGGCTCAGTTCCTCATGTCACGACAAGAGATGGTCCGCGAGGTACCTTCCAACCCGATGCATTTCGACGGAGGGGAAGCCTGGGAAGACCGTCTCGACGAGTGGGACCAAGGCTTCGACGAACCGGACGAAGCCCCTTCGCGAGATTAACCAATCGCTTGAGCGAGATCGCTGCGAAGATCATCGGTCGCTTCGAGACCTACCGACAAGCGAATAAGTCCATCAGAAATCCCAAAACGTGCGCGGTCCTCCGCGTCGTAACTCGCATGGGACATCGTCGCGGGCTGTTCAATCAACGACTCAACCGCGCCAAGGCTGACCGCTAAATGAAACAGTTTTGTCGATTCGCAAACGCGAGCCGTCTCTTCGATCGACGCGTCCAACTCGAATGTCACCATCGCGCCAAAGCCGCCGTCGAGCATCTGACCGGCCAGAGTGTGCTGGGGATGTGACTCCAGTCCCGGATACAGCACACGCCGGACCTTGGGATGCTCTTCCAACCAACCCGCGAGCTGCATCGCGGTTCGTGATTGCTCTCGCACCCGAAGCGCCAGTGTTTTGAGTCCGCGACTGACCAGGAAACAACTCAGTGGATCGAGGACTCCGCCGGTCGCATTTTGGACAAAGTACAACCGATCGAACAGGTCCGCGTCGTCGACGGCGAGCGTTCCGCCCAAGCAATCGCTGTGTCCGCCGAGATACTTGGTCGCCGAGTGCATCACGATGTCGATGCCGTGTTCAAGCGGTCGCACCAAGGCGGGCGTTCCGAACGTGTTGTCCACACCGACCAAAATGCCTCGCGGCTTGGCGATCGAAGCCAACAGCGGCAAATCGAGGATCGACAGTCTCGGATTGCCGATCGTTTCTCCCCAAATCAATTTGGTGCGATCGGTGATCGCGTTCTCGATGGACGCCGCGTCGCTCAGATTGACGAGGGTCACACCAATGCCCGCGCGGTTGCAGATCTTGTGCAGCAACCGATACGCGCCGCCGTAGAGATCACAGCCCGCGACCACATGATCACCGGACTCCAGAAGCATCGTGACGCAATGAATCGCGGCCATCCCACTGGCAAACGCGAGCGCCCCCGTGCCCGACTCCAGCGAGGCGAGCGTC
Source organism: Planctomycetota bacterium (assembly GCA_039821165.1). Classification (GTDB taxonomy): domain Bacteria; phylum Planctomycetota; class Planctomycetia; order Pirellulales; family Pirellulaceae; genus Stieleria. Next base: position 21,283 of record JBCBOT010000080.1, read on the forward strand.
TGCTGCAAATTGCTCCGCGTCGGGTTGCCGCTGCGCGAGTAGTCGAACTCGCCCCACTCACCCGCCCCCGGCTGTCGGAACGTGCTTGCGAGATGAATCGGCGGCACCACCGCACCGGTCGCGGGGTCGATTTCATTGCCAACATGAATTGCCCGCGTACGAAAGTCGCGCGAGCGGAGATCGTCGTCGCTCATTGCGACAGTGCCTGGTCCAGATCGGCGACGAGGTCGTCACCGTTTTCGATCCCGCAAGACATGCGAATCATGTTGTCTTCGATACCGAACCGCGCCCGGTCTTCGGGCGTGCAGTGGTAGTAGCTCATCACGAGAGGCTGTTCAATCAACGACTCGACCCCGCCAAGGCTCGCCGCGATTTTGGGAATCCGCGCCGCATCCACCACCTGTGATGTTTCTTTCCAATCCGCGTCTCGAAGCGTGAAGGTGATCAAGCTTCCGAAGCCACGCATCTGGGCCGCCGCGATCTCGTGAGTCGGGTGACTCTTGAGCCCCGGATAATACACCCGTTCGACACGCGGATGCGCTTCGAGGAACTCGGCAACAAGCTGCCCGTTTTCGTTGTGCCGCTGCATACGAAGTTCGAACGTCTTCATTCCACGCTCAAGTAAGTAGAGCGTGTGAGGCGTGCTGATGTTGCCAAGGATGCCCCGCATCTTGCGAACGGGCTCGAGCTGTTCGTTCGAACCGCAGATCACACCCGCGATCAAATCGTTGTGTCCACCGAGGTACTTGGTCGCCGAATGCAGCACGTAGTCGACGCCGAACTCGGTGGGTGTCAAGTTGTAGGGAGTCGCGAGCGTTGCATCGATCAACGTCTCCACTTCATTGGCTTTGCCGATCGCCGCGAATCGTTCGAGATCGATCACCGAAAGGTGCGGATTGGTGGGCGACTCGCTGACCAGCATCTTGGTCTTGTCGTTGATCGCCGCTTCCATCGCGTCATAGTCACCCGTTTTGACCTGGCGGGTGACCACACCGTAACGAGAAAGGTGCTTCGCACAGAATTCGCGACTGCGGTGGTAACACTGATCGAAGAACACGATCTCGTCACCCGAAGACAACTTTGTCATCAGGAGCCCGACGATCGCGGCCATGCCGCTGCCGTAAACGATCGCTTCCTCGGACTTTTCGAGCGCCGCAATTTTGGCCTCGACACTCCGTTCATTCGGATTGCCGTAGCGGGCATATTCCTCGCGCAATTCTTCGCCGTTGACGTAGCGAAGCAGGTCCTCGGTCGACTCGAACGTGTACGTTGACGCCGTGTAAATCGGGGTCGAGATACTTCCCGAATCTTTTTGGCGTTTCTCGCCGGCGTGCACGCACTGCGTTGCCAGTTCGGCAGGCCGGGACGTTGAAGGATCGCTGGACGAGCCATTCGTGGCTCGACGGGGCGGATCACCCCCTCCCGAAACAGTGTCGGAATCGGCGTGATTTGACGAAGGTGACACGTCACCTGAAGAATGTTTTGTTTGCATGGCTCTTTAGCAGATAGGCTGCAAGTGGCCGTAAATCCCATCAAATGCAGTACCATTGGACTCCCAGCGATACTGCCACTGCCTCTAGAGTAGCTGCGTGATCGGGAATCGACAAGCGAAAACGGCGGCGAGCGTCCCGCCATGGAAAAGACTCTCAGGAACCAACGGCATGACTGGTCCATCTTTACATCGCAAGGCGGCTCGCCCCGCCCGCATTTGTCGGCCAAAGCAAATTCCCAAGTCCCTCGTACTGGTCTGCGTTGCGGCACTGGCCCTCATCTTGGTTCCGCGCCGTTCGCTTTGCGGCCAAACACCTCCGCTGGATAAGGAAACGCAGCAAAGGGTCGACGAACTGATCGACGACCTTAATGGCGATGGCTTCGACAAGCGAGAGAGCGCCGCGGAGAGTCTGGTCGATATGGGCCGCTCCGTCTTGCCACACCTGAACAAGCGGCGGCGACGCGGCCTGCAACCGGAACAAGCGAGCCGACTCAAAATGGTCATCGCCGCACTCGAACAGAGCGGCTTGGAACGACGGATTGAGTCCTTCCTCAACGGGCAACCGGCGGACCTCGACAACTGGGAAATCTTTGAAGACTGGTTCAAGGACACGCCTCGGTCGCGGGAACTCTTCGTCGAATTGGTGCGTCGCTATCCAGAGATGGTGCTTTCGCTCGATGGCGATGCCGCAAAGCTCGACAGTGGCTTTCGGGCCACGATCCGTCGAATGAACGCCCAGCGCGTCGGCACGTCGAGTGAGCTGACGCGTGCGGACCTGTTGGCTCTGCTGGTGCCGACCGCTTCGGAGAACTTTCAAACGGATGTCTTGGTCGAACTGCAATTGTTGGCTTGGTTCCACCGCAGCGTCGGTCGAGAACTTCGCAATGATCGAGATTGGGGGGAGCCGTTCTTGCGCCTGGTCACTCAGTGGATGGGCAAAACCAGTCTGGGAAACCGCTCACGCGTGCTTCACCGCGCTCTCGATTGGCAACTCGATACGGCGCGGCCGCTCGCACTCGAGACACTCCAGGAAAGCCCCGACCCAGAACTGACCGCGCGGTGCCTGCAAAGCATCGCTCGTCAAGGAACAAAGAAAGACCTCGAACTCGTCGCCAATTACCTCGATGATGAACGTCGACTCGTGACGGTCCGTTCGATGTCCGGCACTCTGCTCTCCATCGAAGTCGGTGACGTTGCGGCAGCGTCAATCGCCTACTTGAATTCGGTTCCCGTCGTCAAACTGGGCTTTGCCGAACCGATCGAACATCCCACCTTCGGCATCGTCTATGAGCAGATTCGGTTTCCGATCGTCGCCGGCGCCGATGAGTTTGAAACAGTTCGCAAGCAACGCGAAGAGATCCGCGCGGCGGCCCGAAAGCAACTTCAGCCGGAAACGACAAAGCCCGCTCAGGACGACTGACATGATCGTGTCGTCTCCATCGCGAATTGCTTGACGCGATTGAAATGGCTGTCTTAGCCGCCGTGCTACTCGGCCGGTGATACTTGGCTGTCTTACTTAGCTGTGCGGTACGGGTTGAACAGCAGGTAATTCAGGTGACGGTACAGGTCGCTATCGGTCAGCAGTTCCGTGTGCTTGCCTTCGCCCGCCAAATTCGGCCCATTGAGCAACACCACTCGATCGGCCGAACGCAACGTTTGCAGACGCTTGGGCAACATCACCACCAATGAGCCCTGTCCCTTCAGCTTTTGAATGGCCGCCAAGCAGGGGTCCTCGGCCAAGTGTGCACTCGGTGCCGGCGGCTCACCCACCAACAGAATAGGCGGGCGGTGCAGCAACGCTCGGGCGACACCGATTGCGTAGGTTGCTTCGACAGAGAGCGAGCCCTCCGCAACCGAAGCGTAGGTCCCCAATCCTTCCGGCAACCGCTGAATCTGCTCGTAAACGTCGACCTCGCGAAGAACATCAACGATGTCGACGTTGCTAAGCGACGTGTCGCTTCCGACCAAGTTTTCCTCAATGGTGCCATCCCACAATGGCCCCGAGGGCTCGATCCACATCACGTTCTTTGCCAGCGCCGTCGGATGAACGTCCAACAAACGCAATCCGTCGATCCGAACGTCACCGTTGGACGGACGTCCAAAACCCATCAACAACTCCACCATCGCCTGGGGCGAAACCGAGTCCGTACCCAACAACGTGACGAGGGTCTTCGGCGTAAAGTCAGTGGTGATGTGGTTGAGAATCGCCTGACCATGTGAATCGGAGAGTGTCACGTCGCGAAATTCAACGCCATCCCGTAACCCCGCAAATCCGACCCGCTGCTCCGATGGCGTGACCTCTTTGCTCTTGCGAAGATAGGCGTAAATCGAATCACAAGCAGGACCGCTGTGACGCAACGTTCGGCTCAAATCGATCAAACGCCATGTCGCGGCAACCGCACCCAGCAGCGAAAGTCCGATCACAACGGCCGAAGAGAGGCTCAGGCCAGTCTCACCTTCGCCTTCAAACAACATGGTCAGCCCAAGTCCGAGCACCATGACGGCTGTGGCAGAGGCGACTGCAAAGAACAGTATCGGCCAAATGCGACCACGCCTTGCATCGTCGGCATCCAGCTTTTGATACAGCGAGTCGAGTTCGGTACGGAATGACTGCTCCGCAATACCTTCGGCTTGAAGGCGAGCCATTTTGGGTGCGCGTCCGACAATCGCAGACATCCGTGCCCGCAGTTGAGGCAACTCCCATTTGCCAGTCTCATTCCGTTCGGAGCCTCGAATCTGACGGTACAGCCGCCACACGATCGCGCCACTGATCACCGCCATCACCGTCAACCAGACGTGAACCAACAATGACAAGGCGAGGCACCCCAGCAGCATCACAAGACTGCGCGGGATCGATCGATACCAAAGCGAAAGCCCACGCTGCAGCGTTGGGAGTTGTCGGCCGATCAAGCGCTGCGCATTGAGCGACTGCGCGGTCGCGCCCTCGACCTCCGCCCGACGGACGCTCCGTCGGAGCACACTCTCATGCAACGATTTCACGATCGCTGACGCCCGCTTATCCGCCAATCGGCGGTGACGCCAGACTGCAATGCAAAACAACATTGCAAACGAGAACGAGATCGCAACGAGCATGCTCAATTGCAAATCGGCAGAACGATCGAAAAGGCCACCCGGAAGTGAAAGCACGAGACTTTTGCCGAGTCGCACCGAATCGCCGAGCCCACCTTGCTCGAGCAACATCGACATCAGGCCGACGACCAGAATCAGTACCGGGGCTAGAATCCCCGCAATCGTCGCCCAGATGATGGAAGAGACCCGGCCGAGCCGCGATTCAGGTTCTCGCCGAGCTTGTGCGAGAGTTGGAATGCCTTTCAATGTGCCGCTCCCCCAACAAGCCCCGACGTAGCGATTGCGTGAACACGCGTGTCGACCCGGAATAGACGAGAGGCCCGCGACGCCGAGTGGCGACGACCGCCTCAAAGCGATTCGTTACGCCAAATCACGGTCTTCGAACAGGATCATCGCGAGCATCCAAATGGCGACTGCGAAACATACAAGATAGTTAAACGCACCGGCCAAGTAGATCCAGGGGACCTGATTTCCACTGTCCATCGCACTTTGAACGTTAAACACGTTCAAATTCGGCACGATGACGGCGATCAAATTCCCGAAAAAGCCCACCAACTCATTGTTGCCCTGCGAAGCCGCAACGAGAGGAGACGTCAGGTTTCCGATCACGTAGACCACGAAACAAAGGATCAGGTTGGCCAGCAGCGGCAAGCGAGTCGCCAACGCGACCGCGATCGCCGCGATCACCATCGTTTGCATGAAGTACAGACCCAAAACGGGAATCGTGGACATGATCTCCTCGAATCCGTACTGCCATTCGGGCGTGCCCTTGGACGTCTCGCGAGCATCATAAATCGGCTTGTACGCCATCAAGATCAACATCACCGCGCCGATGATGACGAACATCACCACAATCGTCATCACGATGCCGGCGTACTTTCCAAGCAGGAAAGAACGACGCGAAACGGGTTTGCTCAGAACGGTCAGCGCCGTTCGCCCTTCGATCTCCTCACTCACCGATGTCCCCGCGCTCCACACCGCCTGCAGCATCGCAAGGACCATGATCAAGGTCACGCTGCTGTCTTTGAACATGCGAATGTCATCGCCGAGCGTGTTGAAAGGATAGATCGAAAAAATGATCACACCGACCACACCAAGCACCAGCAGAATCAGATAGAGCGTTTGTGCCATCTCGTTCTTCGCC
>JBCBOT010000081.1:0-26640 GCA_039821165.1 Planctomycetota bacterium
GAAGCGGGACGTAGGCGCGGCGACTGTCCACGATCCGCACTGGGAAACGTGCCTGTTTGGCCAGTGTTTCGATCCGCCGACGTTGCGTGTAGTGGAGCACGATGAACCGAGCGTCGCTCGTGATCGAAGCGATCTGCCACGCTGCGGCATCGAGTCGGAGTTCGGCCAACTCCAACATTCGCTGGGCGGCATTCGGAAGTGGACCGAATCGGTCGAGCAACTCTTCGCGGATGGCTTCGATTTCGGCCGGATTCTCAATCTTTGCGATTCGGCGATAGAGATCGATCTTGTGGCGAAGGTCTGGCACGTAAGCAGGATCGAGAAACGCCTCGACGGGCAGATCGATGTCGACTTCGGCACTGAGTGCGGGCGGCAAGTTTTGCATCTGCCGAACGGCGTCTTCGAGAAGCTGGCAGTACATCTCGTATCCGACAGCTGCGATGTGTCCGCTTTGTTGACTGCCCAGCAGGTTGCCTGCCCCACGAATCTCCAAGTCACGCATCGAGATTGCAAAACCGGCACCCATCTGACTGAATTCTTCGATCGCCCGCAGTCGCTTGCTCGCTTCGGGGGATAGGTGTTTGTGTGGCGACACCAGCAGATAGCAGAACGCTTGGTGTTTGTATCGTCCGACACGTCCACGCAATTGGTGCAAGTCGCTGAGTCCGTAATGGTCGGCTTCGTCGATGAAGATCGTGTTCGCGTTTGGAATGTCGAGCCCGCTTTCGATGATGGTCGTCGCGAGCAGCATGTCGTAGCGGTGTGCAATAAAGTCGACCATGACTTGTTCCAATTCGCCTTCGGCCATTTGACCGTGCCCGATCACGATTCGGATTTCGGGGGCGATTCCGCGAATCTTTTCGGCGATCGTTTCCATGTCACCGATACGGTTGTGGACCAAGAAAATCTGCCCGCCGCGATTGAGCTCGCGCACGATCGCGGTTCGTACCAGTTTGTCATCCCATCGTGAGACGGATGTTTCGACGCTGCGGCGCTCCGCAGGCGGCGTTTCGAGGTTGCTGATGTCACGGACTCCGACGAGCGCCATGTGAAGCGTTCGTGGGATCGGTGTCGCCGACAGCGTGAGCACGTCGACTTGGGGATAGCGGTTTTTGAGCTTTTCTTTGACCCCAACGCCGAAGCGTTGCTCTTCGTCGATGACCACCAGACCGAGGTTCGGAAACCCAACGTCTTTCCCAACAATGCGGTGTGTCCCTACCAGGATGTCGACCTTTCCCGCTTCCAGGTCTTTGCGGGTTTGACGCTGTTCGGCGGCGGTGCAAAAGCGACTCAACTTTTCGATTCGCACGGGAAACTCGGCCATGCGTTTCGAAAAATTGTGGTAATGCTGTTCGGCGAGAACGGTCGTCGGAACGAGTACGGCGACCTGATACCCGCTCGCGACCGCCTTGAAAGCGGCTCGCATCGCGACTTCGGTTTTTCCGAAACCGACATCGCCGCAGATCAGTCGATCCATCGGCTTGCCTTGTTCCATGTCGTCTTTGCAAGCCGCGATCGCGGTGATCTGGTCGGGCGTCTCCTGATACGGAAAACTCGCTTCAAACTGTTCTTGCCAGAGATGGTCGACGTCGAACGCGATGCCTTGCCGGCTCGATCGCTTGGCTTGCAGTTCGAGCAGTTCCGCCGCCATGTCGGTGACGGCGGATTCGGCGGCCTTCTTTTGCTTCGACCAAGCCTGCCCACCGATCTTCGCCAGCTTCGGTCGGTTCTTGGTGCCGCCAACATAGCGCTGGACCAGCCCGATTCGCGAGGCCGGAACGTAGATCTTCGAACCGCCGTCGTACTCGATGACCAGGTGCTCGACGTGTTGGCCGTTCTTTTCGATGTGATCCAGGCCGCGGTACAGACCGATTCCGTGTGAAAGGTGGACGACGAGGTCACCGGCTTCAAGTTGAAGCGAACTGGTGATTGGCTTTCCCTTCGCCCGCGATTTACCCCGCCTCACCGGGCTGCGGTGAAACAACTCGGCGCCGGTCAGCACGAGGACTTGCGCACCGGTCAGGTGAAAGCCGCCACTGATTTGCGCGACCGCAGGTTTGATTTTGCCTTTGCGGGCGGCCTGAGTCTTGGCGAGGAGTTCGAGTTGGCGTTGGCTGTCCGCGGGGGTGTCGCCGACGAGCAGGATGTCACAGTCCGATGCAACGGTATCGATGCGGTGCTGTGTCTCTTCCAGCGCGAGGGCGAACCCATCGGCGCTTGTCGAGCCCAAGTCGATCGTCCGCTCGGCGCCTTCGCTGAGTAGCGAAGCGGTTGCGGTTTTGAGGTGCGACATCGACGCGAGCAGCGATTGGAAGTCGGTGAAGCCCGTCTGGTCGTCGGTGCGATCGAGCAAAGACTCTGCGGCAAGTCTGCAATCGTGGGGCTCAACGACGATTACCAGCGTGTCATCCGGAAGGTGATCCGTGATCGGGCCCAATTGAAGCGTCTCGATGTTGTCGTCGTCATCGAGGCTCGTTCCCACCGCCGTGATCTCGATTTCTCGAACGGGTTCGATACTGCGTTGGCTTCCGAGATCGAATTGGCGGATCGATTCGATGTCGTCGCCGAACCACTCGATGCGGATCGGATTGGATTGATCGACGGAGTAGACGTCGATCAATCCGCCACGAACGGCGAACTCGCCGGGCAGTTGCACACCCGTCGTTTCGACAAAGCCGCTCTCGGTGAGCCAAGCCCGCACCGCATCCATCGAGATCACGTCCCCGACACGAAACGCACGTGTCGAGTCGGCCATTTGCTTCGGCGTGGGTACCAGCTGGATCGCGCTGCCGATGAAGGCGGTGACCAGGAGGGGCTCGGTTTCGCCGGGGCCCCGATGACGGAGCTGTTGGATTACTTGCAGGCGTTCGGCGAGGTCCGCGTCCGTCAGCGAGCTTTTTCCCGTGCGGCCGATACTCAGCGGCATCGCAACGGCACGTTCCAATCCGAAGGCGATCGCATCTCCTGCAACCACATCCGCATCCGCCGCCTGTGGCAATACCATCAGGATGTTGGGGCAGGCCCGCGCGGCTGCGGCGGCGAGCACCGCTCGGAGAGACCCCCAAACGCCCGAGTAGGCGAGTTGGCCTTCCGAGGATTCCGACACCGCGGCGCTGATCCCCGTGTGTCGATCCACCAAGTCCACAACGGATTGCAATCGATCGGATTCGAGACGCTCTGTGATAGACAACGCAAGACAGGTGGAACGAGTGGTCGGCTACAGTTCCAACAGTCTTGCGGAGAGGCAACAAAAGATCGAGACCACCTCAGAAAACAATGCCGCTTGAGGCGTCTCTCGGCGTCCGAAATGCGTCGACCTGTGACTGCGACTTCCGTTGCTAATCGAGTTTGTGGCTTTCCCGGCTACCGCGGCTCGCCCGTCGACGGGTGCCGCCGTCAATCTCCACGAGTTCATGAATGACCGGCTCCAGGCGTGTCCAAAACCCTTCGGACTTGATCATGTAGTAGGCACACAGTCGCCGACAGGCCCCGACTGCCTGGGGAGAGAGCTGTTCGGTGAGCACGATCACCGGAATTCTCGACGCCGCCGGATCCTCGGCCAGGGCTTTAATCAATTGCAAGCCGTTACCTGGCGGCATGTGCACATCGAACGTGATCAAGTCCGGCAGTTGTGAGTCGAGATACCGTGCTGCATGAACGATACTGTGGGCCACGATGGATCGGAGCCCCATCGCTTCGCAACGGGCTTGGATCAAACCGGTGATCGTTCGGTCGTCATCGATCGTCAGAACGGTTTTGCTGGGCGTCATCCGATCGTCCTATGACTCCGAGTCGGTGCCACATGCATCGCATCGACTCGTGTGAGTGGGCCGAGCGACTTGCTTTCGGCAATGGCCGTTGCGACTGCGGTAATCAGTTCACGCGATCCAAAGGGCTTTTCGATAAAGAACGCCGCGCCGCAGTCCAAGGCGGGTTCGCGATCGCCGACACTTGCCGACACGACGATGACCGGGATCGATCTTGTGATCGCGTTCGATTTCAGCTTTTTGAGCAGGGTGAGCCCACTCTGCTCGGGAAGCCGGATGTCCAAAATGATTGCGGCAAGCTGTTTCTGCAACGCGACCGTAAGTCCCTCGATGCCATCCCTCGCTTCGGCCGTTGTAAAGCCGGCTGACTGCATTCGAATCGCGATGACGTCGCGAATGTCATCGTCATCTTCGACGATCAAAATCCGCTCGGTGTTCGACGACGCGACGTTCCGCGACGACTGTTGGGTCACAGAAGCGAGATATAGATCAGCAAACGTGTTTGGCATGGTTGAACTCTTGCGTTTTGAGTCGAGGCTCGCGAAGTCGTCGGGACAGATGAATGAGTGCCGATTCGTGTTCCCAAGGAAGACTCCACGTCTCCATTGGTGAGAACTCGGCATGTGGAAGGGGGCCTTGGGGCCGGTTGCGACCCTCGTGTTCGATCGCTTGCTTGACCCGTGCGGCGATAGCGCGGGTTTCCGTGTTCCGAGTCGCGGTGCCGATAACCCATTCTTTGGGACCGACACGCTTGACCAGATCGCTCTGTGTCAGTTCGCGAAACAGGATTCGTTCAATCGCGTTTTCCGCGTCGGCGTCTAGCTCACCTGTGACCCGAAACGCGGTGACGGCAAGCGAGAACGGTGCCTCAGACGTTTGCGTCGCGAACTGGATAAAGCGATTGGCAATGCAGTTGGGGTGATCGAGTGGCACGGAAAAATAGAATCGGCTGCCGATGCCGACCTCGCTTTCGAAGTTGAGTTCGCCGAAGTTGATTCTCGCCATCTCACTCGCAATCGCGAGCCCGAGTCCGAAACCACTGTTCTGCGGATCAAGATCGCCTAAGCGATCGAAGCGATCAAAAATCCTCGATCGTGACTCCGGCGGGATACCGGCGCCGTTGTCCGTCACGGAAAACACCACGCCGGATGCGTCGATGTCTTCTCGGATCTCGACAACAACCGTCCCCGGGTTGCCCGAGTACTTGATGGCATTCACAACCAGGTTGGAGAGGGTGCGTCGAGCTTTTTCCGGGTCGCAATACACGAACGGCAATTGCGACTCGATGTCGAATGAAAGTCGAACGTTTCTGCGTTGGGCCTTGTGTTCCAGTGAATCGCGCATCGTGCCGAGCACGTCTTCGACACGACATGTTTTGCGTCGAGGCCCGATCGATCCGGTTTTCAGGCGACTGGAGTCGAGCATGTCATCGACGATCGTGTTTAGATCGGTGACGCGGTCCTCCACGGTGCCGAGGAACCGACGCTGTTCCTGTGTCACCGGGCCTGCGACCCCATCACGCATCAGCGATGCGTACTCACGGATGACGGTGAGTGGTGTGCGGAACTCGTGAGAAACCGTGTCAACGAAATGCTGGGCCTGGGCATTCAGTTTCTCGAGTCGGGCATTTTGGCGAGCAAGTTCGTCGCGCGCGGTCTCGATTTCCGTCAGCAGGTGTCGCGAGGCAACCAGCTCTTCGTGACGCTGAATCGAATGGCGGATTGCCCTCGAAAGCACTTCCGGCGTGAGTTCCCGTTTCGTTAGATAGTCTTGGGCACCGGCTTCGAGTAAGCGAACACCGAGGTCCTCGCTGTCGCAGTGCGTCAGGACGATGATGGGCGTTTCGGCGGCGCTCCGGGAGAGCTTGCGAATCGTTTCGACGCCGTAGCTGTCCGGCAGTGAGAGGTCCGAGAGAACCAAATCGAATCGATGCTGTTTCAGTTTGGTGACCGCATCGGCGAGTGAAGTCACGCACTCGAGTTCGACGGCGGCACCACTTCGACGAAGCACTCGACGCACGGCCAGTAGATCGAAATCGTCATCTTCGACGATCAAGACTCGCCTCGACTGCCTTGGAAATGCCGACAAGATTCCACCCCGTAACCCCGTGTCTACCCGCGTACCCGAAACCGTACACCGTCGCCAGGGCCGCGTGGATTAAATGGAGGAACACCCGAACGAAGTTGGCTTGTGGTGAAGGTCGGCGGGTGCAGTGGATCGTTAGCAAGCGATAAAGACGCTTCGGAAAACGCGGAGGCGGAAAGAGATTGTCGGTCAACGATCTTCAGTACTCTGCGTCCTTGCGTCCCTACGTCTTTGCGTTGATCCCCGAACGTTGAGGGTGGAGATGGCCGGGAGAGAGATGGAGCGTTGCGAAGCGATGAGGACGGATGATGGGTTGGGGCTGCTGTTCGAAAAACGCAGAGGCGCAAAGACGCAGAGGCGCGAAGAGATCATCGCAAAGATCTTAGCTGCAAAGATCATCGGTCTTTGCGTTGAACCTTGGTCGTTGAGAGTGGAGATGGGTGGGTGGAAGATGGAGCGTTGCGAAGCGATGAGTGATGGGTTGAGGCTGTTGTTCGAAAAACGCCGAGGCGCAAAGACGCAGAGGCGCGAAGAGATCGCCGCAAAGATCTTCGATGCAACGACCGTCGGTACTCTGCGTCCTTGCGTCCCCGCGTCTTTGCGTTGAACCTCGAACGTTGAGGGTGGAGATGGCCGGGAGAGATGGAGCGTTGCGAAGCGATGGGGACGGATGATGGGTTGAGGCTGTTGTTTGAAAGACGCAGGGACGCCAAGACGCAGAGGCGCGAAGAGATCATCGCAAAGATCTTAGCTGCAAAGATCATCGGTACTCTGCGTCCTTGCGTCCCCGCGTCTTTGCGTTGAACCTTGGTCGTTGAGAGTAGAGATGGGTGCGTGGGAGATGGAGCGTTGCGAAGCGATGGGGACGGATGATGGGTTGAGGCTGCTGTTCGGAAAACGCAGAGTCGCAAAGACGCAGAGGCGCGAAGACGCAGAGGCGCGAAGAGATGGTCGGAGAGGGCTTCGATTGCAACGACGGTACTCTGCGTCCTTGGGGCCCCGCGTGAGCCCCGGTCTTTGAGAGTAGAGATTGGTTGGAGAGAGATGGAGCGTTGCGAACCGACTGATGGGTTGAGGCTGCTGTTCGAAAAACGCAGAGGCGCCAAGGCGTGGGGACGCAAAGACGTTGGGACGCAAAGGCGCGAAGAGATCGTCGGACGATCAGCGGTTTGGGCTACTGACTTGTCACGTTGTTCGTGCCCTTGTCAGTCCACCACTTTTTCCAGGCGTCTTTCATGTCGTTGACTCGCGATGGCATCTCCTTCGCGAGGTCGTTGAGTTCCACCGGATCGGCTTGGAGGTCGTACAGTTCCCAGTCACCTTTGCCTTCGAGTACGAGTTTATAGCGTGCATCGCGGATCGCCTTTGCCTTTCCGAATTGCCAATAAATCGGCCAAGACCGTTCTTCGGACTTGCATTCCAGTGCGGGTACCAGTGAACGCCCCGGCAACTCTTCGGTGATCTCGGCCCCGGCGAGTTCGAGCATCGTCGGCATGAAGTCGACGAGATGCCCCACTCGATTCGTGACCGATCCGGCTTGGACGACGCCGGGCCAGTAGGCGATCATCGGTGTACGTGTCCCGCCTTCATGGTCCGTCGTCTTGAACTTTCGATAGGGAGTGTTGGATGCGTTCGCCCATGGTTTGCCTTGCGTCAGATAGCTCGTCACTTCCCACGGCATCGAGCCTTTGACGGTGGAGCGGTCTTTCGAATCCGCACAAGCTCCGTTGTCCGATAAGAAGAAAACTGCGGTGTTCTTTCCGGCTCCGATATCATCAATGGCTCCGAGCAACTTTCCAATGTTTCGATCCATCCGATCGATCATCGCGGCATAGGTTGCCATGCGCAGATCCCATTGGTCTTGCTCTTCCTCCGAAAGTGAATCCCAATTCGGCACGTCGGGCGTGCGTGGCGACAGCTTCGTGTTGGGAAGTAGGATGCCGAGTTCTTGTTGACGTGCGAAACGCTGTTCGCGAAGCCGGTCCCAGCCGATCGCACCGTATTTCCCTCGGTACTTGGCGACGTCTTGTTCGGACGCGTGAAGCGGATAATGGGGGGCGGTGTAAGCGACGTAGAGCAAGAACGGTTTGTCCTCGTTTCGATATTGAGTCAGATACTCCACGGCGCGGTCCGTGAAGGCATCGGTGGTATAGAAATCGGTTTGACTTGGAGTGAATGGGGTGAACTCCCTGTCGTCATCCGCCCATCGGCGGACCCGTTTCTTGGCCGGTTCCGCTTCGCCTTCGCGGGCGTGCCCGGGATTCCAGAAGTTGCAGCAACCATCGGTCAGGCCGTAGTGGCGATCGAATCCGCGTTTGTAAGGGGTTTGTCCGGCGTGCCATTTGCCGGTCATCAGCGTTCGGTAGCCCGCGGCGCGCATTCGTTCGCCGAAGGTCTCTGCGGAGTAGTGGACGGTCGCCGAGGCGCCGACGTGGTGCCACCAACGGCCGGTCAGCAGCGATGCCCGAGTGTGCTCGCATTTGGCATTGTTATAAAAGGTGCGAAACCGCATGCCGCTTGCGGCGAGCCGATCGAGATTGGGCGTTTCGATTTCTCCGCCGTAGGAGCCGATATCGCTCCAGCCCATGTCATCGCACATGATCAGAACGATGTTGGGCCGGTCGTCGGCAAAGGCGGGCCAGCAAAAGCTGAGGATGGCGGCGATGAGAACAGAGCGTTGCATGTCGGGTCTCCTTGGGGGCCCACCATGATAAGCCCGCTATGACAAACGCACCCACGGGAGCGGAACCCGTTTCGCCCGATTCTCCGCAACCAATGCGTTCAGAGCGGGGTCGCCCGAGGACGGGTTTTTCCGGCGGTCAAAGCATGCGATTCATCGGTTCCTCCCCCGAATCAGTGGGAAGGTTTGACGCCTGCGGTGAGTCTCGCTACGCTCGAAGCCAATTAGAGGGGAAATCCGTTCACTTCCAGGGCCACATCCGGGGAGCTCACGAATTTCCTGGGTCCCTTTGACCGACAGAGTCGTTAGAGCATGACGGCGCGGTCGATGACCCGCCCCATCCCTCCCTCCAACAGTTTCACGACGAGCCGATCGGCGATGATACTGTTCCCACCTAAACTTCGGTCCGCACGCTATCGGCATTTGCCGTGTGGCCACCACGTCGTCGTCATCGCAGCGAATGCGGTTCGGCACGTGTACGTCTCCACCGACTAAAACTGACCACGGAGTTGTGTGATGCGTTGCGAAGGAAACTCAATCAGCCGACGCGGATTCTTGGCCGCCGGGACGCTCGGAGGAATCGGGCTCTCTCTCCCTGAGTTGCTGATGCGAGAGGCAATGGCCGAGCAGAAGCACTATGACTTTGTCGAAGCCAAGGCCAAGAGCGTGATTCACGTCTACTTGCCCGGTGGCATGGCACACCAGGAGTCGTTCGACCCCAAGCCATACAGCCCGATGGAATACCGCGGTGAAATGCGGACCATCAAGACGAACACGGGTGAAGTGGTCAGCGAAACCATTCCCCAGTTGGCCAAACGCGCCGACAAGCTGAGCATCATCCGCTCGATGACCCACGGTGAGGCGGCTCACGAACGTGGAACGCACAACATGTTCACGGGCTACAAGCCGAGTCCGGCATTGCGTTACCCGTCGTTCGGGGCGGTCGTCAGTCACGAATATGGGCCGCGAAACAGTCTGCCACCTTATATCTGCATTCCAAACGTTCCCAACGAGTTTGCCGGAACGGGTTACCTCGCCAGCAGCTACGGCGGATTCGCGCTCGGCAGCGATCCAGCCCAAAACGGTTTCAAAGTCCGGGACCTGGATTTGGCCGGTGGCGTCGACGAGTATCGTTTCGCACGCCGAAAATCGGCGCTCGAAGCAGTCAATGCGCGATTCGTTTCCGCGACCGGTTCGGACGATGTCGGTGCGATGAACACGTTCTACGAGCGCGCTTACAGCTTGCTCGATACGCCTGCGGCGAAAGAAGCGTTCAACATCGATAAAGAAGATGCGAAGGTCCGTGATCGCTACGGTCGCAATCAGGCGGGGCAGCGACTGCTGATGGCCCGTCGATTGGTCGAAGCCGGCACGCGATTGGTCACGCTGACGTATGGCAGCTGGGACATGCACAACAACATCACCCAAAGTTTCAAGTCCCAGATGCCGTCGCTTGATACGGCACTCGCCGTTTTGATTGACGATCTGAGCGACCGAGGATTGCTCGACGAAACATTGGTGATGGTCAGCAGTGAGTTCGGCCGCACGCCGAAGATCAATGCCACAGCCGGACGAGATCACTGGCCGAAGGTGTTCAGCGTTATGCTCGCCGGTGGCGGCATCAAAGGCGGCATGATTCACGGCTCGTCCGACGCGACGGCATCGGAGCCCGAGGAGGATCCGGTGAACCCCGCAGACCTCGCGACCACGATGTACCGTTTGATGGGTATCGTTGCGGACAAAGAATTGATGGCTCCGGGAGACCGTCCGATCGAGATTGTCGACGGCGGAAACTTGATTGAACCTTTGATGGTCTGATCCATCCTTGCCACAAAACGGTGGCGTCGTCGCAAGGTTCGGGGGCGCCACTTCAGCACGCTTCCTCCCCTGGTTACCGGATTGACGATGAAAACTCGACAACGCTCGCTTTGGCTTGCCATCGTGTTTGCGTGCCTCGCTGCGGTGGCACCCACCGCGGATGCGACATTGCCAGTTGTCACCCGCATCGAACCTCGCGGCGTCGTTCGCGGGGAAGAAACGGTGATCAAATTGTTCGGCGCCCGGATCGGTGACGCCAGCGAAGTGCTCTGCGATTTGCCGGGCCTCGAGATCCTCGAGGTCAAAGCGGTGAATGGCAGCACGGTGGAGGTCAAAGTGAAAGCGGCGGCGGATTTGACGCCGGGCCTTTATCCGTTTCGCTTGGTGACCAAGTCGGGGATCGCCAACCTGCGTCTGCTCGGCGTCGGGTCGATGCCCGTCGTCAATGAAGTCGAGCCCAACAACGACTTCGCATCGCCGCAGGTCATTCCGCTCAACTCGACCATCGATGGTGTCGTTAAACGTGAGGACGTGGAGCACTTTCAGGTTGAGCTCAAAGCCGGTCAAACCTTGAATGTTGAAATCGAGGGCATTCGCGTCGCGTTTTCACTCAATAACCAGAACATTCTCGACCCCTATATCGCGATCCTCGACGAAGGTCGGTTCGAAGTCGCGTCAAGCGACGACTCACCGTTGCTCCAACAGGACGGCTTTTGTTCCTACACGGCTCCCAAGGATGGAAAGTACACGATCTTGGTGCGAGACAGCTCATTCCGAGGCAGTGACTTGGGCTCGTACCGTTTGCACGTCGGAACCTTTCCACGACCGGTTGCGGTGATCCCCGCCGGCGGTCCGCCATCAACCATGCTCGACGCGGCACTGGTGCTTTCCGATGGAACCCGCCGTGATGCGAAGATCCAGCTTCCGAGTGAACCTTATGAACGGTGGGGCGTCGTCACCCAGGACGACACCGGAATCACCCCCTCGCCGAACTGGATTCGCGTCAACGATTTGCCGGTTGCGCTTGAGCAGGAACCCAACGACGACCGAACGAAAGCACCCGTCGTGCCAGTGCCGGGAGCCTATTGCGGCGTGATCGACAAGGCGAACGATTTCGATTGCTTTACCTTCGAAGCCAAGAAAGGCGTCAAGTATCGCGTCGAGGTCTTCGCTCGAAACGTTCTGCGTTCGCCGCTCGATGCCGTTGTGAATGTCTTCAATCCGAAGCACGCTACGGTTGTCTCGAACGACGACAGCCGCGGCCGCATCGATCCCTACTTGGAGTTTGACGCCAAGGAAGACGGCAAGCACACGGTGCGAATCTACGATCACCTCCGCGGCGGAAGTCCGATGCACGCCTACCGCATCGAAGTCACCACGCCGCAACCGAGCGTCAATGTCGTGCTCAAAGAATTGCGTCGCTCAGAAGCCCAACCGGTCGCGGTGCCGATCGGTGGCAGCGTTGCGATGGTCGTGACGGCGCAACGTGATCGTTACAACGGTGAGGTCAACCTGACGCTCGATGGACTCCCCGAAGGTGTCACCGCGACCACGTTTCCGATGCCGCCTGGGCGTCCAGAAGTCCCCGTTTTGTTGACCGCAAGTGCGGATGCAAAACACAACGCATCGCTCTACACCATCACCGCGAAAGGCGACGCGAAGAATCCACTCATCGGCGGAACGCTCTCCCAGAACCACAATCTGGTGCTCGGGCAAAACCGCCGGGCGATGTTCACTTACGTCACCAAGAGGGCCGCCATGGCAGTGACCGATGCGGTCCCGTTCAGCGTCGAACTCGTGCAGCCCAAAACGCCGATCGTTCGCAACGGAAGCAAGTCGCTCAAGGTCAAAATCACGAAGAACGAAGGGTTCGACGACCGCGTGACCTTCCGAACCGTCTACAACCCACCGGGGATCGGAATCAACAACAGCCGATACATCGACAAAGGGAAGACGGAAGTCGACATTCCGATCACCGCCAATGGCGGCGCCGGCATCGGCACATGGCCGATCATTTTTATGGCGTACTACAACACACCGACGGGACAAGCGGTTGCGGCGACACCGCCGATTCAGCTCGAAGTCCAGGATTCGCTCTTCAACTACGAGTTTCCGAAAGCGGCTGGGGAATTGGGAACTGAAATCGCGGTCAGCTTCCCACTCGAAGTCAAACGTGAATACAAGGGCGAAGCGGAAGTGCAACTCGTCGGATTGCCCGCCGGCGTGACCAGCACCGCCGCAACTCAAAAAATCTCGCCCGACGCCACGAGTGTCACCTTCCCTCTCACGATCGATGCCAAGACCAAAGTTGGCAAACACAAAACGTTGATTTGTCAGTCGCGCGTTCACGTCGACGGTGAAGTGATCGTCCAAACGAACGGTACCGGCGAGTTGCGTGTTGATAAACCGTTGCCACCGAAGAAGGACGAGCCCAAGCCGGCTGCGAAGCCCGCCCCCACAGCGGAGGCGA
The DNA here is from genome assembly GCA_039821165.1 of Planctomycetota bacterium. Taxonomy (GTDB): domain Bacteria; phylum Planctomycetota; class Planctomycetia; order Pirellulales; family Pirellulaceae; genus Stieleria. The sequence goes on from JBCBOT010000081.1 coordinate 12,821, forward strand.
AGCCGAAACCGCTCAGCCGACTTGAACAGCTTCGTCAAAAGAAACAATAGCACTCAAAGCCTTGCCTCAAGGTTTTGAATCGAACCGACGTTGAAACGTCATCCTAAACTCCCTTTCGCGATCATCCATGAACCTCCGCAACTTTGCAGCGTTGCTCGCGCTCAGTCTTGTCGTCGCCACGGTAGGCGCCGCCGATCCAGCGGACCCCGAAGCGAGTTCCACGCCGTCCAGTGATGCACAAAGCGTGAACCTCGCGGTTTACCCGCCGGAGATCAAACTCGGTTCCGCGAGAGATTTCCAATCGTTTGTTGCCGTGTTGCGGCGTGACGATGGAATCACCGAAGACGCCAGCGATCGGGTCGAATGGAAAATTGTCGATGAGAGTAAGGTGCGTCGCGACGGTTTCCAGTTGCTGCCCGTCGCCGATGGGCAAACGGAGCTCGTCGCGAGTTACTTGGGGACTGAGGTTCGTATTCCCGTCGCGGTTTCGGGGGCCGGCGCAAAACCGCCTGTCAGTTTCACGAACGACGTGATGCCCGTGTTGACGCGAGCGAGTTGCAACACCGGTTCTTGCCATGGCGCCGCGAGAGGAAAAGACGGTTTCAATCTGAGCCTATTCGGCTTTGATCCCAAAGGCGACTACCACCGCATCACGCGCGAGATCGGTGTTCGGCGGATCAACCTCGCGCGGCCCGAGGAGAGTCTGTTTTTGAAGAAGGCTGTGGGTGCGGTCCCGCACACGGGCGGCAAGCTGTTCGGCACGGACTCGGATTACTACGCGACGCTTTTGGAGTGGCTGAACGCCGGAGCCAACTTGGACCCCGCCGACAAGCAACCTCCCACCGTCGACTCGGTAGCGATTTACCCAGAGCAAGCGGTGATCGAGGGCGATGGCACCACGCAGCGCTTTGTCGCCGTCGCGAATTACAGCGATGGAACGACGCGCGACATCACGCGGCTCGCGGCGTTCACGTCGAACAACTCGGGTACGGCTGCAATCGACAACGGTGGCGTCGTTACCGCCGGCCGTCGGGGCGAAGCGTTTGTGATGGCCCGCTACGACACCCACACCGTCGGGAGTCAGGTGCTCGCCTTGCCGAAGGGTTTGCAATACGCACCGCAACCGATCGAAGGCAACTACATCGATCAACTCGTCGGAAAGAAGTTGCAGCAGCTGCGGATCGTTCCGAGCGGACTCTGCACCGATGAAGAGTTCATTCGTCGCGTGACGATCGATATCACCGGCCAAATGCCCACCGAAGAGGAGTACGCATCGTTTATTGCCGACGTCGCTCCGGATAAACGCTCGGTGCTGATCGATCGGTTGCTCGAACGAAAAGAGTTCAGCGAGATTTGGGCGATGAAGTTTGCTCAGTTGCTGATGATTAAAAGCACCAACCAGGTCAGCTACAAATCGGCTTTCCTCTATTCGAATTGGTTGACCGACAAGTTCGCTCGCAATGTGCCGATCGATGAAATGGTTCGCGATCTGCTCACCAGCACCGGCGGTACCTTCACCTCACCGGGAACCAACTTTTATCAGATCGAGCGCGACACGCTGAAGACTGCCGAAAACGTCGCGCAGGTCTTCATGGGAATTCGAACCCAGTGTGCCCAATGCCACAACCATCCGTTCGATCGTTGGACGATGGATGACTACTACGGATTCGCGTCGTTCTTTTCGCAGATCGGTCGCAAGGGTGCAGAAGACTATCGTGAGCAAGTCGTCTACAACCGCGGTGGTGGCGAAGTCAATCACTTGGTGACCAAGAAGCCGGTGCCGCCGAAGTTCTTGGGCGGTGACTCGCCCGAGACACGCGGGAAAGACCGCCGCGCCGTCGTCGCGGAGTGGATGACCTCGGATCAGAATCCGTTTTTCTCACGCTCGATCGCCAACCGAGTCTGGGCTCATTACATGGGTGTCGGCATCGTCGAACCTGTCGATGACATTCGGGTCAGCAATCCGGCGAGCAATCCCGAGTTGTTCGACGAACTCGGAAAGAAGTTGGTGGAGTACGAGTTCGACTTCCGCCGCCTTGTCCGTGACATCTGCAACAGTCGTGCCTACCAACGAACGAGTGCGACCAATGAGACCAATGAGCACGACAACCGTAATTACGCCCACGCAGTGATTCGTCGCGTCCCTGCGGAGAGTTTGCTCGATTGCATTTGCCAGGTCACCGAAGCCCCCGACAAATTTCAAGGTCTGCCGCTCGGGGCAAGGGCCGTGCAAATCGCTGACGGTCGAACGACGAACTACTTCCTCACAACATTCGGGCGCGCCCCGCGGGCGACCGTGTGTGATTGTGAAGCGACCACCGCTCCTTCATTGTCGCAGGCATTGCACCTGCTCAATGGAAGTAGCGTGAGCCAGAAAGTGGCCGCCGGTGGCAAGGTCAACAAATGGATGAAAGAGGAGAAGTTGACGGAGCAACAAGTGATTGAGCGGATTTACGTCCGTTGTCTATGCCGAAAGCCGACCCAGGAAGAGGTAGCCAGCCTGTTGCCAAAGGTCGACGAGGCTGAGAACAAGGTTCACGCTCTAGAAGATATTTTCTGGGCCGTTCTCAACAGTCGCGAGTTTGTCTTCAACCACTGATCCGGTTGTTCGAAAGAGTCTTCCGCACGGGTTCCTCGTTGAAAACCAAGAAAATGCGTTTCAGCCTTTGCCTCTCCCTTTTCACCGTTTTCGTGATCCAGGCCGGCGCGGCCGAGTTGCCGGAGAAGGTCACTTACGAAGAACACGTAAAGCCGATCTTCCGGCAGCACTGCGCGAATTGTCATCACCAAGGTGACAAGAAGGGCGGCCTGGCGCTGGATACTTTCGGTGCGTTGATCGAAGGTGGTGGAAGCGGGGAAGTCGTTTTTGACGACGGCGATGCCGAGGGAAGCCGACTTTGGCAACTCGTCAATCACGACGACACGCCGGTCATGCCGCCCAGCAAAGAGAAGCTTCCCGCAGATCAACTTGCCATCATCCGTGCATGGATCGAAGGCGGGATCCTCGAGAACTCCGGATCCAAGGCGAAGAAGAAAAAGAAGAACGCGCTCGCGTTCGTTGCGTCTGCGGGTGGCAAACCCGAGGGCCCCGCTGCGATGCCGGAAACCGTTCCTCAGAAGTCACCTCTGCTCACCTCCAGGGCATCGGCCGTTACCGCGATCGCGACGAGTCCATGGGCACCGTTGGTCGCTGTCGGTGGACAGGAACAGGTTCTCTTTTACCACACAGAAACCTCCGAGTTGCTCGGCATCTTGCCGTTCCCCGAGGGCATGCCTCAAGACCTCAAGTTCAGCCGCGATGGATCGTTTTTGATCGTCGGCGGAGGCGAACACTCGGTCCGTGGCTTGGTCGCGATTTTCGACGTCAAGACGGGCGAACGTGTTGCAACGGTTGGTGACGATTTCGACACCGTTTTCGGAGCCGACACGAACGAATCTCTCACCCGTGTGGCGCTCGGTGGTCCGCAGAAGATGTTGCGGATCTTTGATGCCACCGACGGGGAACTCCTGTTTGACAACAAAAAGCACACCGACTGGATTTATTCGGTCGCCTACAGTCCCGACGGTGTTCTGGTCGCTTCGGGTGATCGCTCCGGTGGACTCTGCGTCTGGGAGGCCGAGACAGGGCGACTGTACCTCGACCTGCTCGGGCACAAGGGAGCAATCCATTCGATTGCGTGGCGAGACGACTCCAATATCCTCGCCAGCGCGAGCGGCGATGGCACGGTGAAGCTCTGGGAGTTGAACAACGGCAAAGCGGTTCGAACCATCAGTGCCCATGGTGGAGGTGTGATGTCGGTTCACTTTGATCACCAAGGCCGCATTGCGACCGCTGGTGTCGACAACCGCGCCAAGCTTTGGGATGGAAATGGCAAACTATTGAAGACATTCGGTAACGGGGGCGAAGACGTGCTCGAAGTCGCCGTGACACACGACGGCAAGCGAGCGGTCTACGGCGATTGGACGGGAGCTGTGTTTAATGCGTTGGTCGAAAAGCCCGAGGAGCGTGTGGCACTCGCTGCGAATCCTGAACCGCTCGCGAGTCGAGTCGAAAAGATCAAAACGACACTCGTTTCGGTTCAAGCTCAGTTGACGCCTGCCAAAACCAAGTTGGAACAAGCGACACAGGCGGTTGCGGCGGCGCAGAATCCGCTCACGCAACTCGATCAACAGGTGGCGTCTCTCCAACAACAAGCGGCGGCGAGTGAAGAGTCCGCCAAGAAGGCGGCGCAACGCGTCGCTACCCTTGATGCGGAACTTCCCGGTGTCACGACGCTACTTCGCGATATGCAGGACGAGGTCACGGCACTTCGCGTGAGTTTGAAATCCGACGCGACCAAACTGCTGCCCCTCGCCGAGGCGGAAGAGCGTCTTGCAGCGAAGTTGACCGAGGCCGCACGCAAACGGCGGGAAAGACTTCAGGTCCACGCTTCGATCGCGTCGCACAAAGCTCAAGGCGCCGCCAAGAAGGCGGAGGCAGACAAGCTCGCGGCAACACGACCGCCGCTCGCAAAGAAGCTGGCCGATGCCCAGGTTGCGGCCAACGAAGCGAAGAAGGCTCACGACCAGATCGCGGCGACGGCGAGTCAGGTACAGTCGAAAATCGACCGCATGCTTGCGGAAATCAACTAGGCAACGTGCCGCCGATGGTGTGCGGCACAAAGCCTGGCTTCGATCTAACTCGCCCTGAGCGTCTGCGGTGCACGCCGGAGAGTTGACTCGGCCAGCGCTCGCGAGATAGTGGTGCGAGGCGTGACGAGTGACTCGGGGCATCGATATGGCAGCAAGGTGATGGCGGTGTACATGAATCTTGCGGTGGATTGCGCTGACGAACCATCCACCGCCGAATCCCTCGTCAGGGTTTTCAGTCGCTTGCGACTGCGGACGGGGCGGTTTGGTGAAACGGGGTGTGAGGTCGAGCACATACGGCCGCTCCACACTTGGGGGCGACCGGACAGAGAGTCTGAGGATGGTGCGCCGTGGCACACCGTCTGCATCTCGCCGTCGGAGATTGGCAATGGCCTGCCTCTCGACCGCGAACTTGTCGATGAGCTTCGACCTCAGTTGTACGAGCCACTGCGAGATGGATTTCGTTTTCGATCTGCCTGGTTCGGCTGGGAGGCCCAAGATGTACTCGGAGAGTCCGACTGGTTAACCACGTTGGACGAGACTGTCGCTTACGGTCAAAGCCCCGGCCTACCAGGGCTGATTGTCGCGGAACGCATCTTCAAGGAGGTCGAATTGGAGAACTGGAAGCCGTTTTGTCCAGGTTTTCTCTGGTGTGAACCGGAAGCGGAGGTCCCAAACTGAGGCGTGTCGTGGCGGTTGCGACGATCAGAGAGGTCGTTTCTGCTGTAAAACGCGGGCGATCCGGCTTCTTGGTGCTGTCCCCTTGGGGAGGGCTCGGCAACTCATCTAAACTGAACTGAGCGGCGGCGTTGAGTCGGCCGCGGGTCCGAACCAACGCAACTTCGAAGATCAACGAGTCTGATGGAACTGATCATCCTTCGGTGCCTGTTCCTCCTGTGTGCCGGCGGCGTCTCTGCAATCATCAACCGTGCGCTGCCAAGCGGCGCGGGGGTGAACCCGTATTTGATTTTCACCGGTGTGATGGGGATCGCCGTCGCGACGATCCTGGCTGACATTTTCGTTCCGCGGAAGCGGATCGATTCGATCTCGGCTGTCTACTTCGGCGTGCTCATCGGGATCCTGCTGAGCTACATCCTTTGGATCGCCATCGCACCAATGTTTGCCGAAGCGCCGTTGGTCGGCGATGCCGTGCGTCTAACGATTGCGATGTTCTTGTGTTATGTCTGCACGAGCATTCTGATCCAGACAAAAGATGACTTTCGATTTCTCATTCCCTACGTGGAATTCGTTCGCGAAGTCAAAGGGTTCAAGCCGCTTGTGCTGGACACCAGCGTTGTGATCGACGGACGAATCGCCGACCTCGTGAACACCGGGGTGTTCGACAACCAACTGATCATGCCGCGATTCGCATTGAGCGAACTTCAGGCAATCGCCGATAGCAGCGATAAACTGCGTCGCGTGCGGGGACGTCGGGGGTTGGACGTGCTCAACCGTATGCGAGCCGATGACAACGTCGATCTCATGATCTTTGATCGTGAACTGCCGGAGCTCGCCGGTCAAACCGTCGATCTCAAGCTCGTGCTATTGGCCAAGCACCTGGAGGGGAAGGTCGTCACCGGCGATTTCAACCTCAACAAGGTCGCCAAGTTACACAACGTGCCGGTCATCAACCTGAACGAGATCAGCAACTCACTGCGACCGGTCTTCCTGCCCGACGAGACCTTCCGGGTGAAGATCATCAAAGTCGGTGAGGGACCGGAGCAGGGCGTCGGCTATCTGGACGATGGCACAATGGTCGTCGTGGAGGGCGCACGGAATCGAGTCAGCCAAGAGCTCGAAGTCCGTGTGACAAGTACGTTGCAGACCAATGCCGGTAAGATGATCTTCGCGAAATACGACGCGCGATCCTGAGACGCGAATCGCCTATTTCTCGGTTTCCGTTGTCACCTGCGGCGTGTCCTTCTCGTCAACGGGTTCCCGCTTGACGTCTTTCTCGTCGATGAAATTCATCGAGGCGCTGTTCATGCAGTACCGAAGCCCCGTCGTTTCTTTCGGGCCGTCACTGAAAACATGTCCCAGGTGCGCTTTGCATCGTTTGCAGTGAACTTCTTTTCTGGGATAGCCGAGGTCGTAGTCGATGTCGAGTTCGACGTGATCTTTCTGAATCGGAGCGTAGAAGCTCGGCCATCCGGTCCCGGACTTGAACTTGGTCTCGCTCGAAAAGAGTGAGAGTCCACAGACGACGCAGCGATAGATGCCGTCCTTCTTGTTGTTCCAATATTTATTTCGGAACGCCTGTTCGGTGTCTGCGTTTTGCGTGACCTTGAATTGCAACCGGGTCAACTTTTTGAGGCTGGCCGCCTTCTTCTTTGCGTCGAATTCAGGTTCAACAATCTGGGTTGTCTTGTCCGTCGAGGTTGTCGACGGTTGCGGGATTTCACGGGGATCGTCCGGAGCCGCCGCCCAGCAGAGGCCTCCACAGATCATGGCAATAGTAAAAACACGTGCGCCAAATTGAAGGTTCATCGCGGCCTCCTTTGTTCATTCGGTTGATTGCTATGATAATGGTCGGCTGAGCATTCAGGCCGACAGCACCCGCAACACCCAACCCTCTAATTGTATGCCATCGGTCCAGTTGAGCGACATTTCGTACCGTTTTGGCCCGACTCGAGTGCTTGAGGGCCTGAATTTGACGGTCCACGACGGCGAGTATCTTGTGCTACTCGGGGCCAGCGGCTGCGGCAAAACAACGTTGCTTCGGATCATCGGTGGATTCGCGCGGCCGGAATCGGGTGTGGTTCGTTTTGGCGACGCGGACGTGACTCGCCAACCACCCCGGAACCGTGATGTGGCCTACGTTCCACAGTCCGACGGGCTCTATCCGCACCTTTCGATTCGTCAATCGATGGAACTCGGACTCGCCGATCGGGTCAAGAAGTACGAACGATTGGATCGGATTCGATTGGCGGCCAAATTGGTGGAGATCGATGCGTTGTTGGAACGTCGACCGGACCAACTCAGCGGTGGTCAGCTGCGACGTGCGGCCGTTGCCAAGGCGATCGCTCGGCGGGCTTCGGTGCGTCTTCTCGACGAGCCTCTCTCGGCACTCGACGCACAACTTCGGTTCCGCGTGGAAGAGGACCTGAGGCGTCTACATCAGTCCTACCCAGGAGTGACGATCCACGTGACTCATGACGGTCGGGAGGCGATGCGTTTGGCGGATCGGATCGCGGTGATTTCGGATGGCAAAATCGCTCAGATCGATTCGTCGGGACAGGTCTTCAAATGCCCCTGTTCGCCCGAGGTCGCGGCGGCTCTCGGCGCATCGCCCTTCCGCACGCTCGACTTGAAACGCGTCGCCGGCGGTTGGCAGACGGCGACGGGCGCAATCGTGGAGGGGCCACATGCGGAGAAGGCCGAGGAGAAGTGTATCGTCGGCTACTACGAACAGGACGCTCGCGACTTAGAAGACGAGGCGGTTTGCCAATCGCTTCCTTTAGGAAAAGGAAGAGGCGTTCCGATCACGGAGCTGCGTTGGTTCTTCGACCAACGAACTTCGTAAGATCTAAATGCGCACCACGGCGGTGCCCCATGCGAGTCCGCTTCCGAATCCGCAGAGCAATGCCAGATCGCCTTTCTTAAGCTTGCCAGCTTTGATGGCTTCATCGAGCACGATCGGGATGCTCGCGCCAGAGGTGTTGCCGTAGCGATCCAAGTTTACGAAGACCTTCTCTGTCGGGACGCCTAATGCTGCGACGGCAGAATCGATGATCCGTTGGTTGGCTTGATGCATCACCACGAGTGCAAGATCGTCAGACGAAAGTCCTGCGGCGGAGAGGACATCGTTTGCACTTTCTTCAAAGACACGAACGGCCCATTTGAAGACGTTGCGCCCGTCCATATTCAAGTATTGCTGGCTGCTGCCGCAGAGCTCAGCAGTCAACGGAAGACGTGTGCCACCAGCGGGTATCCCGAGCACCTCGGGACCGCAGCCTTCGCTGCCGAGTTGGAACGATAGGATTCCGGCGGCGCTGTTGTCGTCCTTTCCGGTATCACTCGGGCCCATCAAGACGGCACCGGCTCCGTCGCCGAAGAGTGGGTAGGTTTTCTTGTCATCTGGATTGATCGTTCGACTCATCAGATCCGCGCCGATGACCAGCACACGTTTCGCGTTGCCAGTCGCAATGAACTGTGCGGCGGTCGTCATCGCGTACATGAACCCGGCACACGCGGCGCTGAGATCCATCGCCGGAGCGAAAGCGCCCAAACGCTGCTGAAGCAGACATGCGGTCGATGGAGTGAAATGATCGGGCGTGATTGTCGCGACCAAGATCAGATCCAATTCCTCCGGCGAGACATCGGCGTCCTCTAAACAACGGATCGCCGCTTCGTAACAGAGGTCACCCGTCGATTGGCTCTCGTCGGCGTGACGACGCTCGAGAATCCCGGTTCGGCGAACGATCCATTCGCTATCGCAACCCAGCGCGTTCAGGTCTTCATTCGTGATGACCCGTTCCGGCAGAAAAAGTCCCGTGCCGAGAAACTGGACTCCGGTGACGGCGCCCATGCGGCCTCGGGTCTCGCGCGACTGGCCCGTCAGCATTGACGGTTCTTGGTTCGTTCCGGAGCGACCGGGACGAGCACGCTTGGAAGACTCAATGGTTGTTTCGGAGATCATACGCGCTATCATCGCTGGAAAATCACAGGTTTCTCACCCGGGAATTATAACGAGACGGCTCCTCCACCGTCAGTCGATTTGCACTTCCATGAAATCACGCACGCGTGCCGTCATTGTTTTCCTAACGGTCATTGCTTTCGCCACGGTGCCGATCCTTGCACACCGATGGGGGCGTGAGGTCCGCCCCAAGGGCGATTTCCGAGTGTTGGGAGACTCGATGTGGCCGACGCTCCGTTCGGGACAGATCTGTCGCGTGATCCCGACGAACAGACCTCTGGCGGTTGGTGACGTCGTGGCGATCCTCGTCGACGGGAAACGACGTGTGAAGCGAGTCGCCGCGCTGCCGGGACAAGAGGTCCGATTCGCGGAGGGGCGGTTGCTCGTCGATTCGGTGCGGCTGGAGGAATGGCTTGCGACGCAGGCGCCCAAGGTTCCACCCTCGCCGGTTGCGGTCGAAACTTCACCGGACTCTTGGGGCAGGAGTGAAGACGGTCAGTGGCTCATCTATCGACATCGAAACTCACACGTCGGGCAACGCGTGACCGCCGTCATGGACGACTATCCGATCAACGAGTCGGTAAAGCGACAGTTGAATCCTGTGGACCACCTAATCGTTCAGGTAGATCCGCCGGGTTCAAGTTCGGATGCTTCGCACGCAGCGGCGACCGAGCAACTCATCGTTGACTTTTTCGTCGAGGGAGTGATTCGACGCGGTCGCTTCGAGTCCGGCCTCGCGCGGAGTCGTGATGCGACTCTTCGTCTGGATGACGACGCACTGGATGACGACGCACTGGCTGCGGAAAGCCCCATTCGTATTCGGGCCGTCGGACTACCCGATGAGATTCAGTTCCACGTTTTCCGGGAGATCGAGTACCGACGCGGGGGACCGTCGGGCTTTCATCGATTCCCTCTCGTCCTTGAGGAAGGCGACGTCTTTGTCGTCGGTGACAACGTACCCGTCTCAGTGGATAGTCGTTCGTTCGGTCCGATCGCGATCGATGATGTGCTCGGACTCGTGGAAGTTGTCACCAACCCATCGTCCCAGGACCGCCTTTGAACGGGCCGACGATATCGGGGGTGATCCATCCGCCGTAGAAGTCGCCGGCTTGGGAGCTAGCTTGAGTGTCGTCGACCCAACCCTCGTCGATACGACTCAAGTAAAACGCGATGTGGTTGGCGAGTTCTGCATATCTTGTCGTCGGTCGGGGGTAGTACCAGGCTGCCGACTCGATCGTTCGATTCGGCGTCACGATCGAATAATAGTGTGCGTGCCCTTTCCACTCGCAGAACGAACCACCGGGAGATTCCTTGAGGAGATCCGTTTCGATGTCATCAGGTGGGATGTAATAAACCGGTGGGTGACTGGTTTCCAGCATCCGCAATGCCGAGGTCGAGTTCGCAATCTCGATCCCGTCGACAACGACTCGGATGCGTTTCGGCGTCGCTTCCAGGCGCGGCGGTCTTGGGTAGTCCCACACCGACTCTTGTCCGGGTCCCGGTTCGATTCGTTCAGTCGGTCGCGCCATTACTCGCCAGTCGTATTCCAGAGAATTGCCACCGCGCGTCGGGTGGAAAGAAATTGCGATAGCTGACACGTGCGTGGTTGCGCGGTGTGGCACAAGACGAGCCTCGCAGCACGAACTGGTTGCACATGAATTTTCCGTTGTATTCTCCGATCGCGCCCGGCGGGGCGTGATACCCCGGGTACGCCGTGTACTGACTCGACGTCCATTGCCAGACGCTGCCGAACAGATCGCTGAGTCGGCCTTCGGCAAGCTGTTCCCAACGCGGGTGTACGGGGCTGGCGGTCTCGAGTGTGTCCTCGCAACCGAACTCTGGAATCGCTTGCGTCGACGCCGCGATTTCCCATTCCGCTTCTGTCGGTAGCCGTTCACCTCGCCATCGAGCAAACGCGTCCGCTTCAAAGTAGCTGACGTGAGTCAGTGGCGCATCGATGTCCAACGGGCGCAATCCCGCGAGCGTGAATTCAAGCCATTGCCCGTCTTGTTTTCGCCAGTAGATCGGACTGGCCCAACCGCAATTCTCGACAGTGCTCCATCCCGCTGACAGCCAATACTCCGGACGATCGTAACCGCCGTCCTCAATGAATTCCAAGTACTCGCCGTTTCGGACCAGCCTTGAGGCCAAACGGAACGGCTCCACGTACACCTTGTGTCGCGGCAACTCATTGTCAAAGCAGAACACACTTGAGTCATGGCCGATCTCGTGTACACCGCCGTCAAACGAAACCCAGTCCAGCGGGCTGGAGTCTTGATCGGCAACCGCTTCATCAAACATCGCGGGAGCAAGCGGGTTGCACGAGAGCAGATGTTTGACGTCGGTCAGCATCAACTCTTGATGTTGCTGCTCGTGATGCAGCCCCACCTCAAGTGTTTTCAGTTGGCCTCCGCTGAGCGATTGAAACCGCCGTTCCAGTTCCTGGTCCACTTGTTGGCGATACGCGAAGACGTCATCAACCGTGGGTCGAGAGAGCAGGCCACGTCGATCACGTGGGTATTGATCCCCGACCGTGTTGTAGTACGAGTTGAACAAGTACTCAAAAGCGTCGTTCTCGGGTGCGTAGTCCGTAAACACCTTGAGCACAAACGTTTCAAAAAACCACGTCGTGTGCGCGAGGTGCCAGCGGATGGGGCTCGCATCCGGCATCGATTGAATTACGCAATCTTCGGGAAACAACCGTGATGCGATTTGCACCGAGTGTTGTCGAACATCGCGAAACCGGCTGAGGATCCGGTCCGTCGTGGGAGCCGGTGTCGTCGAACTCACGAAGTGACCTCGACGCCCTTCCAAAACGCGACGTAGCCCTTGATCTGCTGAACTTCGTCCTTCGGATCGGGATAATACCAAGCCGCATCTTTGTTGGTCTTGTCACCGACCACCACATCGAAGTAGCTCGCTGTTCCTTTGCATCCGCATACGGATGAATGATCGCTATCGCGAAAGAACTCGGAGTTGATGGAGGTCGGGGGAAAATAGTGATTGCCGTCGACGATTTCGGTGTCGTCACTTTCGGCAATGACTTGATCGTTCCAAGTGGCTTTCGGCATGGGAGGCCTCCGTGTGCGAGCGGGCTGATGCTAGAAGTCTACCGCACCGACAACTCGCGAAAACCTGGCGTCTTTCCGCCGTCGAGAACGCCACAGAAATGCATCGGCGTGGTTACTTCACGTCGGGCGATTTGTCTGGTTTCGCCGCCACCTCGGCTTCCGGTTCGTCGGCGGCAATCGGCTCCGCAGCGATCATTCCCATGCCGTGATCGAATCCGCTGTAGTCCGGCCAGCCCTCGTGGAACTGCGTTTCGGCGGTGTAGTCGACGGCCGGTCGGTCGTAGTAGTCCGTGGGGAGTGAACGAGAGCCGAAACCGAATTTCAGCGGACTTCCCGCGAGCTTGGTTTTGTCTCGAATCGAACCGCCTTGGAACGGTCCGACTCCCAAGACCCAGGTGTCTTTCGCGGTGGCGATCGAATGTCTAACACCCGATTGCCAAACCGGTTTGCGCGTTTCGCGGTCGTAGGCAAAGGCCGCGATCTTAGCAGCGGCTTCGCGTGCGTCTCTCCGAGCGATCGCGATTTCAGGTAGCGTCGGCAAGATCGGCGTTTTTGAAATCAACGACGCCGCACTGTTGAGCGCGTTGTTTTGAGGAATCCCGTAGGTCACCAAGTGGTTGTCCGAGCCCAATGTTCCGATTCGAGCCTCGATGATGATTTCGGCGTCCGGAGAGGAGTCTTGGATGAGACAGCCGGCGCCAACGACTTGTTGCCGCAGCGCGCTGATCACGTATTCGGCGTTCACAAAACCTTCGCCGCGGACGTGACGAAGGTAACTCGTGTCGAGGTACACCTTGCGTCCGCTGAGCGGCCGAAAATCAAGGTTTTGAATACTTCGATCGACCGCATCGCTGACCACGAGCTGGCTTGTCGCTTGATGTTCGCGCGTCGTCCCACAACCGACGGCCATCGCGACCATCAAGCAAAGCAATATCGGGAAACGGCGGACGTGAAACATCAACGCAACTGGCAGAGCGAAACCGGTGGGACACCTTGGGTGTAGCGACTCGAAACGTCGCCCCGCAAGTGCGTTCGCTGATGGATCGGAGCAAGTCTGCCGTAAACCCGCCTCGTGCCGCGGGAATCAATTGAACTTGCTTGTTAACCCGACGTGTCGTGAAGTTGTGCTTGCTGGGTTTTGGTAACCCGAAACGTGAGTGAGGGACTAACTTTGCTCTAGAGACAGTTCTTTCACGAGATCGCCTCGCTGACGCGTCGGGTTCCGAGTACCTCATGCATTGTGACTTCATTCCCGCACTTGGCACTGCCCGCTCGTGTTGCAACAACGTCGAGGTCCGCGTTTTGGTATCCGCGGATTTTTTTTTTTTCTAACTACTCAAACTGAGCGGTTTCCTAAAACGAAAAGGGTGTTGGGCTGTGAAGGCTCGCATTTTTCTTCACCCTCCTGCAACGAAATGGATGCAGCTTGCAAGAGCTGCATCCATTTCGTGGCGGGAGGGTCGACGTGTTTCCGCGGATGCGGA
>JBCBOT010000082.1:0-26087 GCA_039821165.1 Planctomycetota bacterium
GTGGCTGTTTTTCTTGACACCCTCTCCTCGCTGCGCTCGACTCTCGCTCGAGGAAGAGTGAATGGTGGCTGATTCTCGCTGCGCTCGACTCTCCTTTAAAGGAGAGTGAATGGTGGACGATCCTTTGGGGCATACGGTTCGGTCCGCGCGGACTTCGTCCCTGTGGGTGACAGCACCCAATTGCGAGGTTGCAGTTGTGGCTCGGAGCTTGCTCGTTGGCAGAGCATTCGGTTGCACCGAGAGAGGTTCCGGCCGACTAGCTGGACAGAACCTGTGGTTCGGATGCCGAGTCGCTCTCGGACTCATAGGCTTCCAAGACTTTGCCGATGCAATCGAAGGACTTCGATCGCAGCATTTTTTCAAGCTTGGCTTCGGTGTGTCGTAAGCCGACTTGGTGTCGGAAACGCGATTTCAGTCCGATGCCATCGATTTTCGGTTGACCGGGATCAATCTCCCAGGGGTGGATGTAAAACATCGCCGGATGATTTCGTCGCTCGACGGCATTGATCGCCGCTTTGGTGATGTTCCAAGGCAGCAAGCGGAAATAGCCGCCACCGATCGGGACCGAAAGGCCGGCGACTCGCCCCAGCGAGGGCGGGAATTCACAAAGACTGCCGGACTTGGTCACGAGCGTGTGAATGTCTTTCTCGGCCGAGGGCATTCCGTAGCGATCGTGTCCGCTGATCGGAAAGATACTGCTGTCCAGTTCGAAGCCTTGCTCGGCAAGAATATCGAGGGCCCAGAGCGAGCGTTCGGTGATGGAAAAACTCGGCGCGCGATAGGCGCGGGGGCGAACGCCACAAGCGGTGGTGATGGCATCGACGCTCCGCGCGATGTCTTCGGCAAACTCGTCCTGCGTGAGTTCGTAGACCAGTCGGTGCCAGTAGCCATGAGAGGCGATTTCGTGGCCTTCGGCGACGATGCGTTTGATCAACGCGGGGAAGCGTTCCGCCACCCAGCCGAGCACAAAGAAGGTGCCACGAACGGAGTTCTTGTCGAGCAGAAGCAGCAGGCGATCGGTGAATCGCTCGACGCGACTCTCCATTTTGTCCCAATCGCTGCGTCGAACACGATGCTCGAATGCCGACACTTGGAAGTAGTCTTCGACGTCGACGGTAAACGCGTTTGGAACCTGAGACATGTTCTCGCTACAAGCGACGCTAAGATAGGGCGTGTTGGATGTGATCGACCGGAAAGCCCTACCGCGATCTTTACTTGGCTCGGGCGTTTGACATGGTTTTTTCTTCGGCGTCCCGACGCTTGTCGGAAGCATCGTTGACCTCGAAGGACTCGGCTTGCTGACCTTCGGTCGAACGACAGTCCCGCGGCTCGCCAGAGTCGTTTAACAGGCCCGCCTCTTCAAGCACTCCACGGCGGCAGAGGCCCATGAAAGACATGACGAACGAGCCCTTGAGTCCGAACATCCGCATGACCGTTGCGAGCAGCATGCGGAGATCGAGCCACGCGTTCGCGGTCTCGATGTAGTGCAAGTCGAGACACTGTTTGCGACGCACATCGTCGATTGAGCGATCTGGCTCGAGGTTGATCTGAGCGAGCCCGGTGACGCCAGGTTTGATCGCGGTTCGTCGGTAGTAGTCGTCGATGTGTCCCGCGAGCTTTTCACAGATCGAGGGACGTTCCGGGCGTGGGCCGGTCAGCGACATTTCGCCTCGAACGACGTTCCACAGTTGTGGCAACTCGTCGAGGTGTGTTTTGCGAAGGAACGCTCCGACCGGCGTGATTCGGCTGTCGCCCTGCGCTGCCCATTTGGCGACGCCGTCGGCTTCGGCATCGTTGTACATGGTTCGAAGCTTGAAGACTTCGAACTCTTCACCGTGCAGTCCGACTCGGGACTGGCGATAAATCCCCGGTCCTTTGGAGGTCAGCCGAACGATCACGATCAAGAGCACGATCACCGGAGCCGACGCCAGCAAGAGAGCACCGGAGAGCACTCGCTCGATCAGGCCTTTGCGACGGAAGTAGAGCCCCCGTTGCAGTGCGACGGCGTGACCATCCCCGACTCGCTCGTTCGTGTGGGCATAGCCGGCCGAAGCGGCAACACCGTTGGAGATGGAGCTATCAGATTCAGAGGTAACATCCAACAACGTACTGTCCTTCATTGTACAAGTTGCTCAAGTTGGGGAAGCAGTTCCTTGACGAACGACTCGCAGGGATCGAATCCGCCCTCCGGAATCGGACCGGAGAGCTGGACTTTGTAGAGGTCTTCCGTGAGCCAAAATCGCGGCGATTCCGCGGCGACGAATTCGCCTCCCTGACTCCACCCGTACCAAACTTCAAACGTTTCCAAAGTCGCGTCCCGCGTGAATTCAACCGACCAAAGGGAGTGCACGGCGTTTTCGGTCTCAAGAACCTCGGTGGACCGTTTCCGCGTTTGTCGGGTACCAACCGACGAGTAACAAATCTCAGGTCGGTGAACGGCGATGGGACCGCGACGTCCGTACAACAGAGCCATATTCACCTCGGTCCCGGTCGGTTTGTGGCGATAATGTCGCACGATGGTTCCGTAGGGTCGCAGGATCTGCGCCGCGGACTCTTCCAACTCGGACTTCTTCGTTAATTCCCAATCGCCCAACTTCTCGGGCAATTGATCGAACTTCTCTGCTCTTGCTCTCTTGTTCTCGTTGGCAGTCCAGCGGCCATCGATGACACCGTGCACGATCCCTGTAAGGAGCGTGAGGACCATGATGACCACGATGACGGGGCGCCTGGACGGTAAACCAGTGGGTTTTGATTCGGTAGCACTCATATTCAAAGACTCTTCACCTCGTAGCCTCGCTCCGCTCCTCGCGCTTCAAAATCTTCCACCATTCCTTCGTAGATCGCACGCTCTTCAGGAGTGAGGCCGTTCACGTTCAGCTTCTTTCGGTCCAGCCGTTTCCAAAACTTGGTCGCCTCGGCCAGCTTGTCTTGTCGAATCAAGACCAAGATCTTGTGGAAATGGAACCGTGGCTCATTCACGATTTCGATCGCATCTTCAAACACGTCCAGAGCTTGACTGAGACGATTCGCTCGCAAAAGCAGCGTCCCCTTTGTGTCGAGCAGCTCCGCCCGACTCTTCCCGGAAACGCCCAGCAACGCTTGATCGATCACCACGAGCCCCTCATCGGTCATCCCGGGAAGCTGGGCATAGGCCATTGCCAGGTTGTTGAGAGTCCGCAGCCGTTTCGAATCGATCTCCAACACCTTCTTATAGAGACGGATCGCCTGTTCTACCTTTTTGGCCTGCATCGCCCACGTTGCGACACTCTCGAGCAGAGGTGCGTCATCGTCGTGAAGCTTGGTCGCTCGGGAAAGAAGATCGGAGTACTTGGCGGATGCGACGACGGGATTGTCAAGACCGAGCAACGATTCGACCAACAGCATTGCCGACTGAGAGTCTTCGTACTTTTCGAAATGCGCGGCCGCGACTTTTGCGGCTTCTTTGTGTCGCTTGATGTGTGTCAGCGCGATGACGTAGGTGAACAGCTGTGATTCATCTGTCTCGTAGGCCTTCTTGAAGAGGGCGATTCCCTCATCGATGAACCCCAATCTGATCAGGGCAGTCCCACCGGCGAGATCGATTTCTATGTTCTTCGCGCCGGGCTTTTCTTTCGACTTCTCGGCCCAGCCTTCGAGCCACTTCGGGATCGTCTTGGTTTGGCCACGACGCTGCCGAAGTAATAGCTGAAGTTCCAGCGAACGGATCATCCCGTCGTCGAAGGAGTCGAGATTGGTCGTCAGACGCTCCACTTCGTCCAGGTCGTCATCGGTTCCGAACGTGAGTAGAAACAAACCGTACCGGTAAAGGTCGCCGATCGCGGGCTGGAAGCCTTGAGCGTTACGAGCGTAAATCGTTCGAGCTTCGTCGAGTAACTTGGCCTTCTTACTCTCTCGATCCGGATCCTCTTCGGGAATCTCTCCCGCAGACTTGATCAGCGTCGCACCTAGTGCTATCGACGCCAGATAGCTTTTGCTGTTGGCCTCCAGAACGAGGGCACGAAGCATCCGAAGAGCCTCTTGGAGCTGGGCCTTGTTCCCGTTCGCAAGCGTGGTTGCATAGAGCAAACGGTTCGAAGGATTGACTCCGGCGCCTTGGTTGAGCAGCTTTTCGAGCTCAATCCAATTCACATTGTCACGATCGCGAGCGATCAATGCGGTCGCTAGTTTTTCACGCACCTGACGGTTGCCAGGTGCCAAACGAAATGCTCGCTGAAGAACTTCGGCTTGGCCTTCAAAGTCCTTGTTTTCTGCCCGGAGTCGCGCCAGCCCAAGCATTACCTGCAACGTGGGGTTCTCGTCGTTGGCGGCCTCGTAACGTTTGATCGCGTCGGACAAACGGTTCTCGGAAAGATCAATTTGCGCGAGGAGCAAGTTCTTTTCGTAACCGCGCAGTTCGCTCGCATTGATGTCTTCACTCAGCTCAGTGACCGAACCGCCATGGGCGAGCTCGATCGCCAACTGGGTCGAAAGCAACGGGTAAGAGGCTTCGTTGGAGAGACGGATCGCTCTGCGGATCGCCTCCCGAGCTTCCGCGACCAATGCATCGATTTGGTCGGCTTCGATGTTGGAGGAATTGTCCTGCTTGTATGACAGTGCGGCAATCGAGGCTGTCTTGGCGACAATCAGATGTGAAATCGGATCATCCGGCTTGTCTTCCGCGGCTTGCCTTGCTTCCGCCAGAGCTTCTTTCAGGTCGCCCATGCCCAGGGAGACGGAGATCTGCATCTCGCTGTACGGGTCGAGATCGACACCGCTCGCCAGCGCCGTTGTTTCAATATCCTGGTCGGCCGTCTCGTATTCCCCGATCCGCATCAATTGCGACCAATACAGTCGTCGCGTCGCGAGGCGTTCATCACCCGCAGAAATGGCTTGTCGCAATTCATCGACCGATGTTTCGTCACGACCCGCGAGTGCTGACAACGAACCCTTGAGTGCCAGTGCATATCCCCAGCGTGGGCGTCTTTCGATCAACGCTGCGAGCAACGTCTGCGCCTCGTTCATCGCATCATCGTCTCGTTCGATGACTTCGTTTCGCGCACGGAGTTCATTGACGAGAGTCTCGATTTCGACGTACCGCCAGTACGTGCCCTCTTCGCCTTCGGCATCGCGAAGCTCTGCAAACAATTCCGCCGCTTCCTCTGGCCGTCGCAATCGATTGGCCATCCGGTTCAGCGTGAAAATGGCCAGTGCCGAACGACGTCCCTTCGGCACCAAACGCATCGCCTGGTAGCCGAGTTCCACTTCATCCATTCGGTTGGCAAAGTCGGCAGCCAATCGGGCGACGTCGGCTGCCTGTTCATGTTCGGGATGTGCCTCGAGGAACGCCATCAAGCCCCGGGCAGCCTCGATCGGCTTGCCTCGCATCGCGGTTTGCCGTGCCCGGGTCATCGCGACGCGAACCGAGTCCTCGCCCTCAAGTTCGATGAGGCGCTGGAGCGGTTGCTTGGACGGTTCAATCAATCCCGCCGCGGCTAAGCGTTCGGCTGCGTAGGCCTGCAAAAGCGCATTGTCGGGATGCTGAGACGCCAATTCTGCAAACTTCTCAGCCACCACGGGTGTCGCAAGATGCTCCGCAGGTGAAACGCCACGACCTGGAATGGAGATTTCGAGGACACGCAGGTACGCGTCAGCTGATTCGAGCTCGTCTTGTTGTTCCTCTGTGAGTTCCACACTGATAGCTTGATCCATCCGGGCCCGAAGATCGGCCGCCTCTCGCCGGACGCCACTGAAGTCTTGCGTTTCTCTCGACTGCCTTAGCTCATGGTTGAGGGCACCGTGCGCCGCCGCGATTCGAACGGGAAGTGTGTCCGATCCCTGCGCAAGTCGCCAATACTCGATGGCCTTGAGCTGATTTCCTGCACGCGTCCAGGCCTCGGCCGCTTGCAATTGCAAGGTGAGGTTACTCGGCATTGCGTCGCAAGCCCGGGTCAGTGCATCGGCGGCTTGATCCCATGCACCGTTTTGTCGATACAACTCGGCGAGGATGGTGTATGCCCGGACCTTTTCGGATGGAAGGACTTCGGCCGGACTCGCCAAAGCTTCGCGGAGCAAAGCGATCAGGATTTCGTTCTTGTCACGCGGATCGGAGTCCTCGCCCTCGCCTTTCTTTTCAGCGTTCGGGTAGGCGTACTCATTCACGCGACGAAGCACCACTTCACTCAAGGTCGATCGCCACTGAGCGATCTCGACGGTTCGCTGAATGGCAGTTCGCTCGGCGCCGGTCAACTGACCCGTCGTGAGCTCACGAAGATCCACCTGCTTCCGCCGGATCGAATCAACAAGCTTTTGGAGCGTTTCGTTCGCGCCGGAGATCTCTTCCGCGGTGCGATCATCCTTTTCAGTAGCGGCTATCTTGGCGGCGTATTCAGTGGCGAGCACCCCAAGCAATTCGACGTTGTCAAAGTTCACCTCTTCCAAACCGCGCTGCCAGAGGGCGATAGCCCGATCGACATCGCCGAACAGGCGAGCGTAGGAACCGGCCCGGGTGAACGTTGTTTGACGGATACGTGCACTGAGGTCGGGGTGATCGAAGTCCATGAGCGTTTCGTACCAGCCCACGATCCGCTGCCGATCCTCCTCATCGACTTCGTCCAATGCCTCGGTATGGCTCGCCGATTCGATACGAGCCCCTTCGAGAACAATGAAGTAATCCCAGTAAATCTCGGGAGCCTCTGTACCGAGCGAGAGGTCTGCCGACTCAATCGCAGCACCAAGACCGGATTGAACCTGTGTGTCGGGATCGGTGACGGCCAATCGCTCGGCCGCCGACTCGGCGGCATTGAGAAGCAACTCACTGGCTTTTGCTTGTTGCGATGAGTTGCCACGAGACAGGTAGCTGTAGAGCACCAGGTTCGCCCGGGAGGTGCCCATCTCCGCAGTGCGTTTCAGAATGTTCTCAGTTAAAGCGACGATTTCGGAGTTGAAGTTCTCTTGCAGCGCGAGTTGCTCCTCAGCAGACATGCCTCCAACCGGCAGTCGGAATTGCTCTGGATCGTTGCGCACCAACGTCAGAAACGCAGAAAAGACTTCGAGATCGTCGGGGTTGGTTTCAACGCTTTTGCGAAACGCGACACCGGCGGGCTGGGATGCGAGCCAATTCCAGTAGTCCTTCGCCTCGTCATAAAGCTCGCTCTCACGGCCGCGATAAGAATTAGTGACCAACTGGCCGCTCAAAGCGAGCGTCAGAGCCTTGTTTGCGAGCGGATCATCCTTTGGGGCATCCAACAGGACGACCTGCCTCTCCGCCTCCTGATAGAAACGACCACCGAGTTGCAGTAGTCGACGAATCAGGTGCTTCCTGAGCCTCAGCTGCTCCGAAGGCAGTTCACTTCCGAGGCTTGCAATGGAATCGAGAAGCCGCTTCCGCGCGGTTTCCGTTCGCATACGCTGTTCGTTTCGAGGCGCGCTTTCTGCGGCGGCGTCCGCAACATCAGCGATTTCAACGATCCGTCGCACATCGTCGGGGCGGACGAGCAAGTACCGCTTGAGCCAATCGATTTGGGCGTTCGCATTGCCAGCCTCGCCCGCAGATTGGGCCCGCGTCAAAAAGGTCTCCGCCGTTGCCCCCGCGTTGTAGGAATAGGACGCGACCGCCATCAGAAGGAATACTGCAACGGCACCAATCGAGATCGCCGCAACGCGCCGGTTGATCTTCCAAAGCTCGCGCCGCTCTTTGAGCTTCCGAGCGTGAAACGTCGAAACAATTGCCTTTTCGACCGACGGATCGCCGGAACTCGAAGGACTTGACTCGGGCATATCGTGACCCTGAGCTAATTCGTCCTGAGTCATGCCATCTGCGTCCTCCTGACGGGTCTCGTCGGACGGAGCATCGGCTGGGTCACTATCTTGAGGCAGCTGCGAAGCCATTGAGCTCTTGAGAACTAGAGATGATCTGAGGGGAACCGGCGGAATTACAAACTCACTTCAGGAACGGTTTAGCCCTCACGATTGGCTTCGGCGAACTCAACAAAGTTGCTGTAGTTGTAGTCCCCGTATCGATAGGCGTACTGTCGTGGCGTGACCCCATTGAAGACTGTCCCCGCAACGTTCGCGCCGGCCGACTCAAGGCGATGAGTCGTTCGAACGACGCTGTCCATTCGAGTCACGTCTCTCATTGCACACACCAGCGTCGAATCAACGGCAGATGCTACAGCGAGGGTCTCCCCGGCGGAAAGAACGGGAGCGGTGTCGAAAATCACGAACTCGTACTTCTCCAGAGCTTCATTCACGAGCTCCTTCATCGCCTCGGGCGACATCAAGCGGTGTGGACTCGCCTTCAGCCTTCCGGCGGGCAGAACGTGGATGAGGTCGCCCAGCTCCGTGCAAATCGCATCGTCAAGGTTCGCCTCGTCCGAGAGGACACCGCTCAACCCAGGTCCGAGAGGGAGACCAAACACATCGTGCTGATCGGGACACCGCATGTCTCCGTCGACCAAAAGGACCGTCTTCCCGGATGCTTTGGCAAGCGAGATGGCAAGTTGGGACGCGGTCGTACTTTTACCTTCGCCGGACATGCTGCTCACGATCGCGATCGAACGAGACTCACGGGTATCCTTGGAAAGGAAAAGATTCGCCCTGAGCGTGTCGACGCTCTCCTGAAAGACTCGTCGGTTCCGCGAGCCTCGACTGCTACCGGCGGTCGGCGACTTCGCAAGTTCGCCGACCACAGGTGCAAGACCGGTGTATCGATCGAGCGCCAAGCTATCAGTCACACGATTGGTCCGCATTTCCCAGGCAAGTCCCAGGAGGAACGGGAACCCGAAGCCGAGACCGCTGGCGAGCACCAATTGCTTAAACGGCATGCTCTCGACCGGCATCCGCGGCGGTGTCGCCTTTGCGAGTGATCGCACAGCGACCAACTGTCGTCGCTCGGTGCGAATCTGAGCGGCGCGGTCCTGGAGCTTGTTAAGAATCCCCTTGGCCCGCTCCAAATCGCTTTCGGTGAACTGAAGCTCGGTGGCTTGCTCGGAGATGAACTCCTGATCGGCCTGCGCCTCACGCAACTGTTCTTCGAGCAACTTCTGCTGCCCACGCTTTTCTTCGATCAAACTGATGAGCCCCTGCTCCATCTCACGCTGATCGGCTCTCAGTTTCATTTCACGCGCTGCTCGCCGGCGCTGGCGGTCGGCGTCAAATTGTGCTTGCAGCTGCTTGTTGTTCTCAGCGTATTGCCGCTGCTGCTCCTCAAACTGAGAGTCGAGCAGCTCATTCATTGCCGCAATGACCTTTTCGCGAACGACTTTCCTCTCGGCCTCGAGGCGGGCAACCGCGGCATCGCGGTTGCGTCGTTTTTCTCGGTAATCGGACTGGTAGAGCCGATCCGTTCCAAGGTCCTCCATTCGAGTGACCTGCTGCTCGAAACGCTGCATCTCACTGTTCGCTTTGATAACTGCCGAGTCTTTTTCGACTCGACTCGCCACCTCGTCGTAGTCGATCTCGCCACGTGCGAAGTTCGGCAGGGGCGCCTGAAATTCATCCAGATCCTCGGAATTGAGCGGCTCGACGCCCGCTTCCTCGGCGTGCTCCTGCTGGATGAGTTCCAGCTTGGCGCGAGCCATGGAGATCTCGACCTCGACGCCGCCGATCTGATTGTTCAGTTCCTGAACGCGTCCAACGATGACACTCTGGTTGGTGTCCGCTGACAATAGCCCTGCCTGCGAACCGACAGACTTGGTCAGCTCTTTGTATTTATCCTGAAGTCGCTCGACTTCGGACTCCCAGTAGTCGATTTCCGGTACAAGAAGACTCTCGAGTTTATTGACCCGTGTTTGATCTGCATCCGCACGCACTCGCAGATAGTTGCTAACCACGGCATTGCAGACCCGCGCCGCGTAGTCTCTGTCGGTCTCGGTGTAGGTCACCATCATTCGTTGGCGGGAACCTGCACCGGTCACTTTAAGGTTCGCTCGCAGTTGCTGCTCCGCAGCTTCGGCGTCACCAAGGCTCGGTGCCGACCGAAGGCTCGGGTCGTTGACCACGTCATCGAGGACGACGCTGTTGAGGATGATCGCACGCTCTGTTTGAGCCAAGTCGCCGAAGGTCGGCATCACATCCTTGTAGAGAATGAACTCGTTATTCGTTTCAAGAATGTGTGAGGCGCGGAACTTCGGCACGAACGTCTTGAGGACGGCGAGGCCGGCGAGGCAGCCGAGCACCAAGCCGACGGGAACCGCCCAATGCCAACAACGACGTAACGTGACCCAAAGCAGCCACGGGTCGAAGGGCTTGTTCTCCGTCGGGCTCTGGGGGCCAAGAATATTTGGTAGAGACTGGTTCATCTGGGGTACCGGCTAATAACGCTGGTGAAAGAGAGAGCAAAAAACGGGAAGTTGAAGCGTTCCGTCATCGCTCCCTGACGGACAAGACGTCGATCATCGAAACTTCGAACAGGCCAGCCCGAATGTCTATCCTCAGAAAGGGGTGAACATGGGTAGACATACTAACTAGCCTGATTGGGGTGTCTAGTTTCTTTCACACCCGAGTGGGCGGAAAGGGAGCGTGAAGACCGCAAACTTTCTTTTGCGGTGACTCTCACCTCCGGTCGGTACAGAATTTTCCAGTACCACGATGCCGCCCCCAGCAATGCGAAAGAGGCAAACAGCATCCCGATCCCTGATAATTCGTGTACCCAATACGTGTTGGTCACATAGGGAGTGAACATTCCGATCACGATGATCCGAATCGCGTTCACAAGGATTGCGAGTGGAATCGCGACCACAAACAAGAAGATGCGATCGGACCAGCTACGCTCGTTAACAGCGGCCCAGTAAACGGCGAAGGCCCCCATCCCCACGAAAATTCGCAGCCCCGAGCAAGCCTGTTCAACGATCAGCGGCTTGTCGCCGATCCAGATCAAATGGCCTTCCGAGACAGCAGGATAGCCGAGTGCACAAAGCCCAAACTTACTGAGCTGCGTTGCGAAGCCTCGAAGCTGCCAGCTGAGCATTGTTTCTGCTTGGAAGGGCAAGGGGATGGCAAAAAACAAAAACCCGATCGCAGGGAGTGCCCAAATGAGGGCCCGGCGACCGAGAAGCATCCAAACGGCGCCGGCAACCAGCGGAAGAATCGACCAAGCATCGAGGAAGTCGTAATACGCCATGCGGCCGGCGAACCGCATCAATATCACAACGCCGAAAAGACTCGCACCGGCCCAAGAAATTTTGGGTTCGATACCGGGAAAGCTCGATGCGCGCGACCAGCAGATCGACAATGCGAGGGCCGGGACAAACCATCCGTGCGTGTAGTCCGGCTCGATGTACCACAATTCAGCCATCCAGCTCAGCGTCGGCCAGTAGCTGTACAAAAAAACAACAAGCATCGCCGCGATGGCGAGCCAATACGTCGTCGGCCACTGATCCCAGGGTCCGAGCGGAAGAAGTTTCTGTTCGCGAGAGCTCGGTTTGCTCGGCGTCAGGCTCTCCAAGGCCGGAGAGACTTTATTTCGACGCTTCCGCGGCTGATCTCGCTTCGGTTGCTTAGAATTTGAGCGGGCCATGTGCTGCCTCAAGTGAGGCACTCTCATTAGCGGGAGAACGCGATGAACCCCGACGACCGAATGGGGCGGGGGGCATGCGAGGGGGTGAGAATAAATTGACCATGAGGCCGGTCAATCGTCAAACGATTCCATTTACCTCCCCTAACCTGACGACCACCCCTACAAGCCCGCAGGAAAGAAATTCCATCACGTCCAGTGCATTCCGAGTCGCGGAGTTTGGGTAGGCTGTTCAGCGATCGGGGTTCACGAGTTTTAGGCAATCTGCAATGGCCCTTTGGCTGGTAAATGACTGGTACGCCGTGGTGAAGCGAGGGCCGGAGCAGCGTCGACTCGAACTCAGTCGCCCCTTCGCGCTTATTGGACGCCATGAGTCCTGCGATGTGACCATCAATGACCGACATTCTGCGGCAGTTGCCTATATCGCGGTCGCTTACGACCGATACATCGAAGTCTGGCCGACGTGCCCCCTCGCGTTTTCGATGTGGGGAAGAATCAAACGCCCCGAGACGGAGCTTCTGATCGGTAAATCGCGTGTCAGCCTCGGCTGGTCTGGGCCCCCAGGGTCCCCGGAACAGCGTGACTGGAAACCAAACGCCGATCTTTTGATTGACTGGGGAAGGGGGGAGAGACGTCGGCAAATCACGAGGCCCGTCTCGATTCTCGGAGAAGACCACCCCAGTGTGATCCGATTGCATGGCACTGATCTGGACCGTTGCGATCAGGCCGTCATCTGCTTTGGTGAAACGATTTGGATGATTGATCTCTGTGCGTCGCGATGGGGAAAAGATGGGCCGGTGTGCCGCGAGATGGCTGCAACCGACACATCGGTCTACCTGAGCGGACTGCATCTGTGGTGTGCCACCAAGTCCGATTCAGAGACCAAGCGGATCAAGAGCACCAGCGCCACCTCACCTCGGCTGGACGTCGTGATGGAGAACACGGACCCGGAGGTGGATGAGATCACCACCCGATGGACGGACAGCCTGCTGGAGACGACCGCCCGTCGGGGCGAGCGAGCCAAGCAATTCAGGCGAATTGGCTACGTCTGCATCCTGGCGATCGCGCTGGTACTTGTCGCAATCATCATCATCCAGGGCTTTGCTCCCATTCTCCGCTCGATCTACGGTGAGTGATCGAATTGACGGCAAGCAAAAGCTGTCGGGCTCCAACCGCTAGTGTCGATTAGACTTATGGTTGCGGAAATTTTAAATTCCGATGGGAATTTGGGGTGAGTATCGCGACCAGGGTTCGCATGTACACATGGCACAGCGTTCGATACTTCGGCCCAAACAATGCAGCTTCTCATCATGTTCACTGCTATCTTCTGGCTCGGTTGTGCGATTTTTCTGATTCAGCAGTACCGCACCGCTCCGAAAATACCGGACACAATGGGCCGCCAGCGTCCCAGAACAGCGAGGAAGGTTGATGAGAGTGCCCTCGCATCTCATTTTTGATTCTCTCAAATCAATTACCCCAAGTGAACAAACGATGGTTGCACCGATGGGAGGGGTGAATATACTCTTGGACTGGTAAATCCGTACAGGAAGATCTGTCCCAAAGCGACCGCCATCATGTTCCGAAAGTCGATCGTCGTAGTCTGTGCCCTGCTCTTCACGGGCTTTGGCGACAACGCGCCGCGTGCCGTTGCGGGAGTGATCCCGCCAGACATCATGGTGAATCTTCAGTACGCGGCGTACAACAACGCGGACGCCTCGTTCGACGCGTCTACACCAACAGGCTTTGCGTCGTCGGGTTTGCCGCTTCCCACCGCCGAACAACTAGTCGTCCGGGGCTTCGCGGCGCCAGATCGATTTATCACGAGCACGGGTAGCCACACTTTGCTTTTGACTGGGAACCCAGGTCAGGGCCCTGCCGTGTTCACGATGACCGCAGATATCGATGAGTCAGGTGATCTTCTCGGCGGCTCATTCGACATCATGGGAGATGATCCCTTCGTCTCGCCCGACGCCACGGTTTCGCTGCTCAACGGAACTTTCACAAACGTTCAGGGTGCACTGACCACGGCAGGCATCCTCGAATTCGAGGCAAGCTCGATCGGTGGAGCATTCGCCGGACTGTTCGGCTCTGAAGTCGTGATCAAGATCGGCGGTCTGAGTACCGGTAACAGCTTTCTCAACGACTTTTTTCTCGCCGGTCTTGGAACTGCCAATGTCGGACGTCCGGTGCCTGAGCCGACGACGTTTGCGATGTGGGGCTTGGGAATGGGTGCGTTGGTTTTGCGACGTCGCCGTCGCTGAGCTTCACGCTAGCGAGCTTCGCTGCGGACAAACGCTTCGAAGAACTGTCTCGCGTTGCTCTCCCAAGGTTTGTAGTCCGTC
This sequence comes from Planctomycetota bacterium, assembly GCA_039821165.1. Taxonomy (GTDB): domain Bacteria; phylum Planctomycetota; class Planctomycetia; order Pirellulales; family Pirellulaceae; genus Stieleria. The sequence goes on from JBCBOT010000082.1 coordinate 13,834, forward strand.
TCCGTCGGATTCGACATCGCACCAAAGAACCGGTCGTAGAGCGACGTCCCGCGGTACTGATCGAACACCAACGCAAGCATGACGGCCGGGTTACCGTTGGCATACGGACATTCGGTCTCTTCACCGACCTGCTCGAAGGGCAGGATCCGCGAATAGAGTCGAGCATGCTTGGGGTGGGTCGCCGCGACGAGTCCGTCGTAGCCGCGCGCTTTCGCGACTTGTGCGAGCATGCGTCCCATGGTCGAAAACGTTTCCACGAACCGTACCGGCGAGTTGCGTCGATCGGCCAAGCAGCCGATCTCGGCCATTTTGAGGCCGCCCTCACGCATCACCTTCACGTCGTCGGGATAGATCGATTCCAGGGGCAAGCCAAGATCGCCGTCGCCAATGAGTGAAACCGTCGAGACGACTTCGCCTTGGTACTTCGTGATGAAGACCTCGGTGGTCGTCAGCAAGTGAAACGGCGTCACGCGAATTCCCTGTTCGTTTTCCTCCATCAAACCCGCGCGCCGGTACGAGTTGTAGATCAACGCGAACGCCGCTTCGAGCTCTTCGCGTTCGGTTGCGATTCCATACTCAAGACCGACCGAGAGTCGGCTTGTTCGTTTCAGCCCACTCTGGGGAATCAGCGAACAACTGGAGACAACACTGGCGTTGGACATGGGTCATGAGCGAGTGGGAGCAAGGTGCAACGACTTCACTCAAAACGTAGGCCATCTGATCTCACAACTCCCCCAGCATGGCGGGCGCATTCGATCAACGACGACAAGATCGTCCGTTCGTGCGTGCTGTGCCGGTTGTGCCGCTTGATCTTGAAGTGGACGTATCGTTGTCCCACCTCTGCGAGCACGGTTCCCCCCTGACGATCCACGAAACCTATGGTTACGGACCCTTGCTCCGTCTGCGGATTTTGATGAACGGGATTTCAGATTATCGACGACTGTTGCTTCAACGCCATCAGCAGCCGCTTGCCGATGCAACGGTGATGCTGGGTGGCGGTGGTGCGCGGGGGCTCGCGCACCTCGGCGCTCTTCGTGCGCTCGGTCATTCGGGTATCGGGGTGCAGCGACTGGTCGGCGTCAGTATGGGCGCACTGATGGCAGCCATGTGTGCGGCCGAACGGGACGTGGAGCGGGTCGAGATGCTGGCACGCGATTTCCTCGAGTCGGATCGCTATCGATCCCTGCAACAGCGAGTGATGGGCAAGGCCGCGGGGGCGCCGCGTAGCGGATCGGATGATACGAGTTGGACGCGCCGATTCCGCGATCTTCTCTGGACGACCAAGGCGTTCGGGCGCGCCGTCGCGAGCGAGTCCCTCATCCCCTCCACCATCCTCGAAGGGATCGTGGACGCGTTGCTACCCGACATCGATATCGAAGACTTGCGAAAGCCCCTGTTCCTGATTGCGGTCGATCTGCAATCCGGAGAACGGGTTGTCCTTTCACGCGGTTCGCTGCGTCGCGCCGTGGTGGCATCAATGTCGATCCCGGGTGTGTTTCCTGCCGTTGAGATCGATGGGCGTCGCCTCAGCGATGTAGGTGTCTACGATGCGGTCCCTTGCGATGTCGCACGCGAGCTGATGCGGTTGGATCGCCCTGAAGAAGCGGTTGCGTCAGACGCATCGGAACTGGGCGAGTTGATTGTGGTCGACGTGAGTTTGACAAAGTCCGACGCGGTCGTTTGCGAAACGGCGTTGCAGTCGATGTTGCGTGTTCAAGAACTCGCAGAAATTCGAATCCGTGAGCGTCAGCTTGAGCTCGCCGATGTGGTGGTTCGCCCGGATGTCGGCGAGGTTCCATGGTATGACTTCACGCAGCCCGAACCGTTGATCAACGCCGGATACGATGCGGTCAAGCGTGCTCTACGCGAGAAGGAAACGGGTTCGATGAACCCCGCGAACCCGACGAGCATTGCCGGCTCCTTCGTTCATTCCAATCCCGCGCCGCAACCATAGCGGTCACAGGCATCTTGGGCCAGAATGTGCCGGACCGATCCCTTCTATCGTGAGGCAACCTTGTCCGGAGTCGAAGTTATCCGTTGGCCCTGCGACTGGCCGACTGTCGAAAATGCCGAGCTGCCAAGACTGGCCGGCCATCAAGCGGCGTGGATGAATGGTCTGTCCCGAGGGCTGAAGCACCAGGGCTACATCATTCGCGAGTCGGATGGGGACCAAACAGTCGGCGTCCTGCCGCTGATGTTCGTGCGTGGACCGATCTTTGGCAAGTTTCTCGTCAGCCTTCCGTATCTCAATACCGGGGGTGTGTGGGCGCAGTCGCAAGAGGTCGCGACTCGCTTGATCGAAGCTGCGTGCGAGTTGGCGGATGAATTGAATGTCAAGTATCTCGAACTTCGCGGAGAGCATCGGGTCGATCATCCGAAATTCAATTTTGAACGGACCGATAAAGTTCACATGCGGTTGCCGTTGCCGGAGTCGGACGAGGCGTTGATGGCCTCGTTCAAGTCCAAGTTGCGAAGCCAGATCAAGAAATCGGGCGACTACCAGCTCGAGTTTACGTTCGGCGGCAATGAGTTGCTCAGTGATTTCTACGACGTGTTCGCGCGGAACATGCGAGACCTTGGGACACCGGTTTTCTCGCGTCAACTGTTTGCCGAAATCCTGGCCGCTTTCGAGGGAGACGCCGAGCTGTGCGTGGTCCGCAACGACTCACAACCGATTGCGGGAGGATTGTTGATTCACAGCGAAGGTGTGAGTGAAGTCCCCAGTGCGAGTAGCCTGCGCGAGTTCAATCGTTCCAACGCAAACATGTTGATGTACCGACACTTGCTCCGCCGCGCGATCGAGAAGGGAAGCCGTGTGTTCGACTTCGGTCGCAGCAGCGAAGACAGCGGAACCTATCGGTTCAAGTCACAGTGGGGAGCGAAACCACATCCGGCGGTTTGGCAATACTATGTCCGCGAAGGCGACCCCAATGACATGCGTCCGGACGCCGGCGGCAAAAAACGTTTGGTGGAACTATGGCAGAAGCTACCGGTGAGCGTGACGAGGATACTGGGCCCGACGATCGTTCGCGGAATCCCGTAACCATGAACGCGGGGCCGAATCGGTGGCGACGTCGTTTTCTGATCTTGTTGTGTTGCTGGATCGGATGCACGGTGCTGTTCTCGCTAAGCGAAGTGCGAGGATTATTCATTGTTCCACTGACGGTTCACGATAGTGACGCCCGCGGCGAGATCGCCTACGTCATGGCCGATGGCGCCGCCTATTGGGAACGCATCCACGCCGCCTCAGATCTGTATCACCAAAAGCGGATCCAACGAATTTATCTGCTCGAGGAAAACAAACGCGGACATTGGAACTACGTTCGCCAGGCATCCGACACACCGCTTTTGCGTGCGATCGATCACTTGAAGATGTACGGGGTGCCCGAGTCCGTTGTCTCGACCGTTCCGCAGAACGAGGGCTGGCTGGGGTCGCGGAGCGAGGCGGTCGGCCTCTCGCAACTACCGGAGCAGTTCTCGAAGATCGTGGTGGTCACGTCTCCGCCGCACACTCGGCGGAGCCGCATGGTGTTCCGACGCGTGTTCGGTGATCGCGCTCAAATCCAGATCTACTCGGCTGCGGAGCCCTCACAGAGTGTCGAGACCTTCGCGCCGATCTGGATGGAGTACGCTAAGCTCGTTGTGTACTGGTTGATCGCCTGAATCCTGTTTCGTTTCCTACAACACTGTTTCGCATTCACTCGCTTCCAACGAGTCCAAAAATGAAATCAATGAAATACGCTGCGTTGGGAATCTGCGTCGTTGTTCTTTGCAGTTCGAGTTTCGTGTTGCGCGCTCAGGATGATGCGACTTCGCTGGAGCGTCAATTCAAAGATGTCCCGGGTGTCCCCGCCGGCGCGCTGCAGACCGAACGCGGCCGGGAACTGGCGATCGAATTGAAGAATCTCTATCGCAGCAAGCAGTCGATGGGGCCACGCCATCCAAGCCTGCCCACCGTGGAAAAACGGATTGAAGCCGTGAAGAGCCTGTTGAAGGCATTTGCGCCGGCGGAGAATCCCTTTAAGGGAAAAGACAACTCGGACGCCGATCCGAACATGATGAACGACTACGATCTTCGCCAACTGGTTTTGAAGCTGAACAAACGAGTCGAACAGTTGGAAAAACGAGTCGAAGAACTTGAGGGAAAACGCTGAAGTTTCATGAAGTCTTTGGGAGGGAGAGGTCGATGATCGATGATGCATCCATCCACTTCTTCCTCCCAACCCCAAGAGTGCGATGCGTTGGAATATCGCCTATCGCACCCTTTTTTATGACCGTGGAAAGCTGATTGCCGGCTTGGTAGGCGTTATCTTTTCCGTCGTTCTGGTGAACATCCAAGGAGGCCTTTTTTTCGGCCTCATTCGCAAGGCGAGCACGCTGATCACTCGCAGCAATGCGGATATTTGGGTCGGCCATCGCGGAATGCACAACGTCGATTTTGCGCATCCGATCCCGGAGCGATATCGCTACGTTGCCGCCGGCGTTGATGGGGTGGCGGAGGTTCAGCCGCTGCGGATTTATTTCACCGACATCTCGCTACCGAAGGGCGGCTATGAGAACGTCGCTTTGGTGGGCTTGTCGCGTTCGACGACGCCCGGCGGACTGACCTACGACGTGGACCAACCGTCGATGGATTGGGCGGGCCGCAACGACGCGATCCTGGTCGATCAATGCGATGCCGGCAAACTAGGTTCCCCGAGCATCGGTGAACTGAGAGAAATCAACGGGCGGCGGGTGAGAATCGTTGGGCAATCCAACGGGATCCTGAGTTTTCTGATCACGCCTTACGTGTTCACTGGGTACGACGAAGCGGCAGATATTTGTCAGGGTGACCCGAACGACACGTCCTACTTGTTGGTGCGTTTGCAAGACGGTGCCGATGCGGCGCGGGTTTGCCAAGAGATCGAGTCGTTGCTTCCAGACGCCTCCGCGATGACAGCGGAACAGTACTCGGCAGTCAGCGTGAATTTTTGGATGACACGGACCGGGCTGGGAATCAGTTTCGGTGCGGCAACCATCCTCGGCTTGCTGGTTGGTCTCGTGATGGTCGGGCAAACGTTGTATGCGATGGTATTGGACCGCATCAACGAGTACGCGACGTTGCGAGCGATCGGCCTGACGGAGCGAGAGTTGCTGGCGATTTTGCTTTGCCAGTCTTCGCTCGTTGCGATGTTGGGTATCAGTATCGGTTTGGTTCTGACGGTCCTCTTGAAGCAATCGTTTTCAACACCGACCGCTGCGATCGAGATTCCGTTGTTCCTCTACATCGGAGGAGCGGCGTTGATTTTTGGGATCTGCTTGTTCGCGTCGGGATTGCCGTACCTCCGTGTTCGCCGCATTGACCCGCATACGGTGCTGCAAGGATGAATACGACAAACAACTCTTTGACGGCCGCAGTTCAGCTCGCGCTGGGTGTGCAGACGGGTTCGGCGACGACATCAGATCGTCCCGCTCCGGCGCTCGAAGCACGGAGTATTTCAAAGTCGTACACGATCGGCGGTCAGTCTCGCCGCGTCCTCGATGGAATCGATTTTCGCGTCGACCACGGCGAGTGCGTCTTCTTGGCGGGGCCGTCGGGCAGCGGCAAGAGCACCTTGCTGTCTATCATGGGGTTCTTGCTTTCGAAAGACTCTGGCGAACTGTTTCTTGATGGCCAGCGGGTCGACGATTTGGGCGAAGCGAAACGAACGACGATTCGTCGCGAACAGATCGGTTTTGTCTTTCAGCGTTTTCAACTCATCCACGGCCTCAGTGCCACGGACAATGTTGCCATCCCGCTCACGCTTGGCTCGATGGGCCTTGCGGAAGCGCGCAACCAGGCCGCCAAGTTGCTGGAGCGTGTCGGGCTGGGCGAGCACCGAGATGCCTTGCCCTCGGCGATGAGTCCGGGACAGTGTCAGCGCGTCGCGCTCGCGCGGGCGGTCATCGCAAAGCCGAACCTCATCCTGGCGGACGAGCCCACGGCGGCACTGGATGGCGATTCCGGCAAGGCCGTGATGGAACTGCTTCGTGAATTGACATCGGGATCGTCGACGGCGACGGTCGTTGTGACCCACGACCCGAGAATTTTCCCTTACGCCGATCGGGTCTGCGAGATGGAGAACGGACGATTCAAATGAGGAATCTCATCCTGACAGCCGCAATCGCGACACTCGGCATGGGCCTTGTCCTTGCCTGGGAACATGAGCGAACGCAGTCGACTCGCGGCGAGAAAAAAGCGGTCTCACCGAGGCCTCAGCCGCAAACCCCGAGTGGCCGTCAAGTGCACGCTGCGGGAAGAGTCGAAGGCCGCACGGAGTCCTTGCTGGTCCGTTCCGAGTTCGCGGGCTTGGTCGAATCGGTGGCGGTGGCCCGCGGCGTCCGAGTCGAACGTGGTATGCCGTTGTTCATTCTCGACCGACAGCGGTACATCGCCAGGCGTGATCTCGCGGCGGCTTCGCTCGCGGCCGCGGAAGCCGACAAACAACTCCTGATCGCCGGTGCACGTTCGAGCGAAATCGAGGCCGCACGACAGGACATGTTGGCGGCGCAGGCTCGGCATGGACGAGCGCAGCGTACTTACGAAAGGGCGCGACGGCTTGCGGAGAAGCGAGCCATCAGCGTGGAAGAACTCGAGCGTTCCTTTGCCGACTATGAATCGTTTGGGGCGTTGCTGCTCGCGGCACAGCAACGCTACGAGACGATCAAGGCACCCCCGCGACAAGAAGACTTGGCCCGCGCGGACGCGACCATTGCTTCGGCTCGCGCATCACTCAAGATCGCGGAAGTGGACCTCGCCAAATGCACCGTGACCGCGCCGACATCGGGCGTCATCCTTGGCGTGAATATCGATGCGGGTGAATGGGCGAGCCCTCAACTCGAAGAGGCCGCGATCGAAATGGCGGACACGTCGGAGTTGCGAATCATCGCGGATGTCGATGAACACGACGCGTTGTTCGTCAGTGTGGGGCAAACCTGCGACGTGACATCGGACGCGATGCGAGGCACGAGCCTTCGCGGCGAAGTCGTCGAGATCGAACCTCGTATGGAACCGAAGCGAATCTTCGGGGGTTGGGCGGGCGAACGCAACGAAACGCATTCGCGACGCGTCTGGATTCGGCTGCAGGAAGACGCCTCGCTGCCGATCGGCCTACCCGTTGAGGTTCGAATCAGTCCCTGATCGGTTCGGTGATCGTGGGAAGACTGATTTCGCGAAATCCGCCAAACCCCGCGCCGTCTTGGCGATAGTCTTGGGGCGTGTGCTCGTGATAGAGCGCTGTGCGGATCGGGTTGTTCCAATAAACGTTCCATTGTGGCAAGCGTTCCTGCCACCAGGCCGGTAAGGGATCCGCGAGCAGGTCCGCCATGGTGAAGACGTCAAGGTTTTGATTGACGTCGGATACCTCAAGCATCGCACTGGTCAGCGTAGGCGTGACGTCGTAGGCGTTCTCTTCGCCGGTCAACAAGAGGAACGGCCGCTGCGGCGAAAGCGATTCTGCGGCGACAATCTCCACATGTGGTTTGGCATCATCGACGACAAAGACGCAGCGTTTGGCGTTTCGTTCGATGGGAATCGCGTGAGGGCGCTCGTCATCGAGTCTCATTCGGACCAGACCACTTCGCGTTTCGGCGGTCAGGTTCTCAAGTGACAGCCGCATCGGGCTGGTTCCCAAGGAGGGTCGAAAGGCAGCGCCCGACGTCTCGATCATGTGCCCGCTGATGGCAAGAAGCCCGTTGCGCCAGACGAGCTGAAGGGCCGCAGCACGATCCATTTCGATCAAACTGGCTGCCCCGCGTACCAACGTATTGTCAAGTTCGATGGCAACCAGCGGCATCAGACTTTGATTCGGGTCCAACGGTCGCACCGCCTCCGGGGCCGCAAGAGTCTCGGGATCCGTAATGACGTGGAAGAACGCGACCTGCTCGTCGGTGCCGTAGTTTTCCAACGTCAGCGAGCAATCTCGAAAGCGTGCGGACCGATTGTCGTTGATAACGAACATCGACGCGCCGTCGACGGCTTCATCGGTCAACTCCCAGTGGAAATCGAGTCCACCAAAGCTAACTCTTCGGTCACCGACGTCCACCATTTTGGTGCGTTCGATACTCAACAGATCCGGTGTGACCAACCGGAGTCGTGTTCGTCCGACCGTGGAGGCGAATTCCAGATTGTCCGCGGGGACTTTGAATGGACCGGTGACCAATTCGGGAGTCGCAAACTCGATTCTCTTAACTCCCGTTCCCGCAGCCAACTCCAACGCGGTTTCGAGATCGCTCACCAACAAGGCACCATCGGAGTCGCGTTCGACTTCGTCGGTGGAAACCGCTTGGTCATCGGACGCAACAATTCGGATGGCCGGCGGTGCTTGACTGGCCTCGACGGTCGGTTGCGTTTCGTCGGCGGTGATCGATCCAGACTCCGAGGTGTCTCGAGTCTCACCGGCCGAACCTGTTTGTAGTGTCTCAGGGTCGGTGCGTCGAAAACCAGCGCCGGTTGGAACCTCGGTCGGGAAACCCGGCTGCGACGGAGCGCCCGTACCTGACAATTCTGCATCATCTTTTTTGACGCTGTCGGTCAGTGGCTCAGCCGTTGGTGTCGCCTTTTCCGTTGCGTTGCTTGTTCCGACATCGGAGTCGATCGGCGCGGCCGAACTTGCGGCTTGCAACTCGACACGCGGCGGTGGAGCGATCATTTTGGCAAACGGGTCTCGGCTCGCGACCGATTGCAGTTCGAGGTAACCGCCCACAAGTAACATGAACGCAACAGCGATGACCCAGGGAAGGTGCGCCGAAATCCGTTCGAGCCCCGGGTTGGACGTTGGCGCGAAATACACCGATCGTGCACGCGACCGCTTCAGGCCAAATCGGTGCGCCAACTCGGTGAGGTCCGCCATCAGATCCGAGGCGTTTTGGTAACGCGCCTTGGGGTCCTTGGCCATCATGCGGTGCATTACCGCCGTGACTTCATTCGGAAGGTCGCTTCGTAGTGAGCGTGGATCGGGAAGCGGCGCGTTGCCGTGGCTCAGCAACTTTTGCAGCATCGTGCCGCCGATATACGGAGCCTCTCCGGTGAGCATGTAATAGAACGTGCAACCGAGCGAATAAATGTCGCTCCGCAAATCCGCATCGCGTGGATCGAGCGCTTGCTCCGGCGAGATGTAGTCAAACGTGCCCAGCGTCACTCCGCTGGCTGTCATGTCCTCGCTCAGTTCCAAATTGTCGCTGCGAGCCAGCCCCATATCGACGAGCTTCACGGCTCCATCGTCACCGATCAGAACGTTGGAAGGTTTGATGTCGCGGTGTACGATGCCGCGCTCGGAGGCATGATCGAGGGCTTCGGCGACTTGCTGAGTGACAAAAACGGCGTCATCGAGCGTGAGGACACCGCTACTGTCGACGAGGTCCCGAAGATTTGTGCCCTCGATGTATTCAAAAACGATGTAATGCCATTCGGCGTGGCTGCCGGCGTCAAAGACCCGGGCGATTTGAGCGTGATCCAGCTTGGCCGCATTCTGGGCTTCGTTGCGAAACCGTCGCTGGACTTCGGCGTCACCGCTGACAGACGGAATGACCTTGAGAGCCACGATTCGATCGAGTTGTTGGTCATGGGCTCGAAAGACCGCGCCCATTCCTCCGCCACCGATCAGGTCTTCGAGAAAATATTGATTGAGCTGTTGCCCGATGAGCACCTGCGCGACTTCGGCGGGCGTGCGTCCGGCGGTAGCGGGCGTCGAGGAAACATCGTCCTCACCGACGCGGATCACCGTCTTGGCACCCTCGATTTGCGAGTCGAGGTCTTCCGGAGTGGCCGCAGAGTGCGTTGAGGGCGGACGCTGAGGCGCGGAGAGGTTCCGATGGACGGTTTCGTCGCTAGCGAGCGACTCCTGACTCGCGAGCGGCTCGCTGGTGAGAGGATCAGTATCGTCCATCACAGATGCCCGAGAAGGCGAAGAGCAGTCCTCGGATGGTAGTCGTTGCCCCAGTCACGGTCAACGAAATGCAGTCTCACGAGATGCTTTCCGGCGGCGGTCGTGCGGCCATTTAGGGTTGCACCGCGCTGCCGTGCGACAAGGCTGCCGTGCGGCAAGCTGCCATGTCCGCCGCGTTGACGGGCATCGCACATCGCCATGCATTAGAACTCGTGTCCTTTTTTGGGCCCATCCTTCGTCCCTGTCAGAATCTCGGCGCCCTGATCGGTCATCATCACGGTGTGTTCAAACTGTGCCGAAGGACGGCCGTCTTTGGTTCGCACCGTCCAGCCGTCAATTTTGTCGCAGCGGGCATACCGAGTCCCGGCATTGATCATGGGTTCGACGGTGAAGCACATTCCTGGATAGAGCCGATCGATTCGGCTTTGGCGATTCGGGAAGTGCGGGATCGATGGATCGAGGTGGAACTGACGTCCCAGTCCGTGCCCGACATATTCGCGGACGACCGAGAAGCCCCGTTTTTGGGCTTCAGGCACGATCGTTTCGCCGATCCGCGAGACGGTACAGCCGGGCGTCAAAGCATCGATCGCGAGGTGCATGCAGTCGAACGCGCACTGGGTCACATCGCGCCGCTCCTCGGAGACGTCCCCGATGAGGAATGTTTCGCTCTGATCCCCGTGCCAGCCCTCGACCACGGTGGTGATATCGACGTTAACGATGTCTCCTTCGCGGAGCTTGTAATCCCCCGGAATCCCGTGGCAGATCACTTCATTGACGCTGGTGCAGCAGCTCTTTGGGAAGTTCTGGTAGCCGAGCGTGGCCGGTTTGTGACCGTTGTCGATCGTCCACTGATGAATCATTTCATCCAGTTGCCCCGTGGTGGCTCCCTCGACAACGTGGGGACGGATGTAGTCCATCAGCATTGCATTGACGCGCCCCGCGCGGCGCATGGAATCCTGCTGACGGGAATTCAAAATCAGTTTCTTTTGCTTTTGCAGCATCATGTTCCGTGTTGCATTTGGGGCCGCTTCGGCACAGCTGCCTCCAACCGTTTCCGGGTCTGTCCCGAAATCGGCACCTAATTCGTCGAGATCGTAGCATTAGAACAGTCGGCGACGAAGATCCGAATTTTCACCGCGACTGGGATCACGGTTCGATTGAAGATCGAATTCTCTCGCAAAACACCACACGTCGACCCGGTGATTTTGGTTCAAAACAACCAGCGGGCGCCCCCGAACCGCCGCGGGGCGGCCTGACCGGTCGGTTGGCCGCAATTCGCGTTCAAACTGGGAATCTGCAAGAAACCCTTTTGGAAAACGGGGGTTAAACCGCATGTGCCAGGGGCTCGGGTCGTGGAATAGGTGTTTTACCAGCCCACGAGGTGCCGAAATTCGCTGGCCGACTATGATCCCAGTGGAGTCGACGTTTTGTCGCCCCACGCCCTCATTTCATCTGTCCAACGCCCGTCTCGCCGATGATGATTCCGACCCAAATGGTTCCATCCAGAAGATCGATTGCGTGCCGATCCCTGACCCTCTGCGTCTTGATCGCATCCAGCGGGATGCTTTTCGCCCAGGATGACTCGCCCAGTAGTGAGGCTCCTGCGGCAGAAGCAGCGGACACTTCGGCGGCCGTGGCGCCCGCAGACGGGGTGGCACCGGCAGATGGGGCGGTGAACCCCGCCGATCTGACTCCGGAGCAGGCTGCGGAGGTGTTGCTCGGCGAGTTAGAGCCGCGTTTGCGTTTGAGCTTCACCGGGGCGAGTTGGAAAGACGTGCTGACCTGGCTCGCGGATCAGGCCGACCTCTCGCTGCAAATCGAGCGGTACCCGCCCGGATCGGTCAATTTCGTTGACAAGACTGAGACCTACACACTTGGCGGCGCTCTGGACGAACTGAACCGTTTGTTGCTCGACCGCGGCTATGCTTTGGTTCGGCGCGGCAGAATGTTGTTTGTGGTCGACCTCGAACTTGAGAATTCGGACAAACTGATCAGCGAAATGGCCGAGTTGGTCGAGCCTGATCAACTAGAGAGTCGAGGAAAAAGTGACATCGTCTCTGCGGTGTTTCCGCTCGGAAGCATGACCCCGGCAGAAGCGAAAGAGCAATTGCCGCAGTTGATCGGACCGTGGGGCCGCGTCGTCGTCCTCGATAGTGCGCGACAGGCCAAGGTAACCGAGCGAGCCGAAAAGCTGATCGCGATTCGTGAAGTGATCGCCCAGTCGGAGCAACAGGTTTACGAAATCAAGCTGGAGCACCGCAGCGCCGAAGAACTTTTGCAAACGGCTCGGCCGCTTCTCGAATTGGAACCCGGCGAGAATTCGAGCGAGGACATCCGAATCGCTGTCGG
>JBCBOT010000083.1:0-26025 GCA_039821165.1 Planctomycetota bacterium
CTTACCGCGGCTGCTGGCACGAACTTAGCCCGTCCTTCCTCTGAATATCGGTCAGGGCCTGCTCTTCACAGACCTTTCCTCCAAACTGACAGCGGTTTACAACCCGAGGGCCTTCATCCCGCACGCGGCGTCGCTCGGTCAGACTTTCGTCCATTGCCGAAGATTCTCGACTGCAGCCACCCGTAGGTGTCTGGGCAGTGTCTCAGTCCCAGTGAGCCGGGCCATGCTCTCACACCCGGCAACCATCGCAGCCTTGGTAGGCCATTACCCCACCAACAAGCTAATAGTACGCGGTCCGATCCAAGGGCGGAATCACACCTTTGATCCTTAGATATCATCCAGTATTACCGCCAGTTTCCCAACGCTATCCTGGACCCTTGGGCACGTAACCACGCGTTACTCTCCCTTTCGCCGCTGTCCGTGTTCAATGCAAGCAAAAAACACTTCTCGCACGACTTGCATGCCTAATCCACGCCGCCAACGTTCATTCTGAGCCAGGATCAAACCCTTCAATTTTGTATTGCATCACAGTGTTCCTGAAGACACCCACCCGAAGGCAGAGCAACATTCCCACTGGGAAAATCAAAGTCAAACCGAAAGTTGATTCTGCTCTGGGCCGTTCGGTTAACGACCCAGCGATTCGCCATTTTTCTGCCGCAACGCCACGCCCCGAAGGGACGCTTTGGTGCAGCAAAGCGATCTCGCAATTGCTGAACTCAACAGAAGATTCACCACCAAATTGTCAATGATCGGTTCCTCGCCGGACCAGACCAGAAACAGGTCCCGGTCGACGTGGGCAGGGATTATTCCGAGCGGGGATGTGTTCGTCAATGGGAAGATTCGGAGAAACTTAGAAAAGTTTCTGTCGCCTCTTTTGCAGTCATTCGACCGCCGATTGACGTCCCCGTGTTGGAGAGGCGGAAGGTTAGGGACAGGTTCGCGAACCCGCAAGGGCGTCCGGCGAAATTTCTCAAACTTTGTTGCAACCGGGCCTCAACCGCTTCCCACGATCCCGCATCTTTTACCGAACTCTCGCATTCCACTGTTCCGATAACCGATCGTGGACCCGTGCTCCCAAACGAATCTAGGATGCAAGCGATGGCGGAAAATAACGGTGGCGAGGCAGATCAACAGCTCGACGCACTCATTTCGCGTATCCAATCACTCACCGGCGAATCCGAAACCGTCCCGCCGAAGCAACAACCTCGCCCCGCTTCGCCGACGCCCAACCCAGTCTCGCAACGACAACCAACGCCCGTACCTGCGGCCGCCCCCGTCGGGCCGGGTCCCGCCGCTCCGGTCCAAGCGCCCCTGTCGCAGAGCCCGATCACTGCGAGGCCAAACCAAGCCGCCGCGCCTGCACCTCAGCGTCCCGCCAACGTGGCACCCAATGCCGGTCCCAGACCAGCCGCACCGGGTGCACCTTCCGTAGGCCAACCGGCAGTCGGCTCGCCGAGACAAGCGGCCCCCCAAGCTGCTCCGGCCCGTCCCGGCGGACCGCAACCAGCCAAAGGACGCACAACGGCGAAGCAAGCGGCGGCCCCAAAAACAGAACCACAAGAACCAAAATCGGACGAGCAAACCGAAGCCACAGGCGGCCCCAAACAAAGCTTCGGAGCCAAGGTGGATGTTCCGGCGGGACCGATCGGCTTTAAAGGGTCGCGTGACGAGTCCTGGCGACCCGTCGAACCTGAGTCGATGGAAGGTGGAGGCATCAACGAATCGATCCTCGAAGCCATCATCTATCGCTACATGCTGACCTGCGGTGAAGCCGAAGGGCGACGCATTGCGGATCAAGTTCGAGTTCCGTTTCGACTTGTCGAACCCATCCTGACGCGACTCAAGATGGAACAGAACGTCGCCTACAAAAACTCAACAGCGACCAACGACTACGTCTACATCTTGACCGAGACGGGACGCCAAATCGCTCGCAACCATAACAGCGACTGCACCTACTTCGGCGCCTGCCCGGTTCAACTCCACGATTACATCGAGAGCGTCAAATACCAAACCATCGAAGGCCAATACCCGAAGAAGGCCGACCTGGTTCGCGCCTTCAGCGATCTCCTCATCAACCCCAAAATGCTGACACGACTCGGCCCCGCAATCGCCAGCGGACGAGGAATGTTTCTGTTCGGTTTCCCTGGGAACGGAAAGACATCGATCGCCGAACGCGTCACGGGAGCTTTCGGTAAGTACATCTGGATTCCACGTGCCATCGATGTCGACGGTGACATCCTGCGCGTTTTTGATCCGATGAACCACGTCGAAGCCCCCGTCGAAGAAATGTCGGGCTTGCTCGATATCGGCGGCTTTGACAAACGCTGGGTACGGATTGAACGCCCAACCATCATCGCCGGTGGTGAGCTGACGATGGAAATGCTGGAAGTGCTCTGCAACCCCGAAACCAACATCAGCGAAGCGCCGCTACAACTCAAAAGCAACTGCGGAACGCTCGTCATCGATGACTTTGGCCGCCAGAAAATGCGTGTCGATGAGTTGCTCAATCGCTGGATCGTGCCGCTCGAAAAACGTTACGACTTCCTCAATATGGCGAGCGGTAAAAAGATCCAAGTCCCGTTTGATCAACTGGTGATCTTCAGTACGAACCTGGAACCGAAAGACCTCGTCGACGATGCATTCTTGCGACGAATTCCTTACAAAATCGAAGTCGAAAATCCACCGGAAGAGGACTTTCGAAAACTGTTTGAAATCATGTGTCGCGTGACCAAGATTCCTTATAACCCCGACCCGATCGACTACCTGATTAAGACGCACTACTTGCCGATCGATCGCCCGTTTCGAAACTGCCAACCACGTGATTTGTTGCTGCAAGTTCGAAACTACTGCCTCTACAATGACTTCGAAGTGGAACTCAAAAACGAATACTTTGACTTCGCCTGCGACAACTACTTCTCGGTCATGTAGCGTCGTGCCAGGATGAGGGCCCTCTTTTCAGCGTCACTTGCGTGACGCGGGTCCCTTGCCTTCAGCAGGCTTGGCGACCGCAGTAAGGTCTATTGGCCGCGTGCGCGCCGAGGGACGTTTTTTTCGGAACACCTATCCCTGTGCTAAGAAGTCGTTCGGAAACAACTTCGGCGATCGCCTCGCTATAGCTAGACTCAGGCTTCCATGGAGGATGACATGAAACGATACTGTGAGGCATCGAAGCTCACATGAAAGGCGTCCTACAGTCCTTCTCCGAAAAGGATCGCGGGCAATATGCATTGATCGTCACGCGAAAACGCCAAGCCGCGAAGGCCTCTGGGAAGTAGGAGAAGGTCTTCGCGTCCCCGCGGCTTCGCGTGATCGCTCTTCGCTTCCACCGCCCCATAGGGCTTCGATGCGAAGTCGGATTTTGGCAAGGACAAATACCTCGGCAATCCCGTTACAGAATCGGAATTTGAAGCGACGAACTTATCGAACGCTCTCTGAACGTATGCGCACGGTGAAGGGCAGTCAGCCTTTGGCTGCTCTCTCCTGCTTGCGTCGGTCGGCGATTTCCCAGCGGTGCTTGGGGTTCTCGCTCAGCCAGCGGTCGGGAAGCAAGCGATCGAGGTTGATGCCGAGAGGAAGTTGCTTCAGCACGCTCTGAAGGTACGCCCAAGGTTCGACGTGGTTCTCTTTGCAGCTGTGGATCAGTGACATCAGAACTGACGCTCGTTCACCTGCAGCCGGACTGCCCACGAACAGCCAAGCTTTCCGCCCAAGAGCCACCGATTTCATCGCCCTCTCGGCACGGTTATTGTCGATGGAGAGATCACCGTCATCGATGTACCGATTCAACCCTTCCCATTGGTTCCGTGTGTAAGTCGCAGCTTTCCCGATCAGGCTCTTGGGTAAGAACTCTTCGCCATCGAGCCACGTTTTCAGGTCAACCAGGATTGGCCGTGCATGGCTCTTGCGAACCGAACTCCGAGTCTGTGGATCGGCGTCAGCCACCGAACGCTCGATTTCGTAGAGTCCGGCGATCGCTCCGAGAGCATAATGCGCACGCGTCGGATCTTGTTCCCGTGCCTTGTGCCAGTAGCGGCGACAGTGTGCCCAGCAGGCAACCTCTTGGATCGCACCGCGCGACCCAAGATAGAGTCCGTCGTAACCGCCGTACGCATCCGCTTGTAAGTAACCTTCGAAGTCGCGCAAGAACTTCTCAGGTCCCGCACGCTCCCGTGTCTCGGTGAAGTCGAAGACCGTGTAGGGGTGCCCTCGATCGCCAAGATAGGCCCAGAACCTCGCCAGCTTGGTGCTTCGCATCGAAGTGTCGATCAACTTCACTTGCGTGTCATCGGTGTGAAGCACCTTCGACTCAAGCACGCGAGACTTCATTTGTTCATACAGCGGCTTGCAAAGATCAGCGGTGCCCGAGAGCCAGTCGTAAATCGTGCTTCGCCGAATGTCCACGCCGTGACGCGAGAAGATGTCTTCGAGACGATAGCCCGGTAGATGATCACCGAACTTGCTGACCACGACTTGGGCAAGTAGCCCGGGAGCAGCGAGACCCTTTTCGATCGGCTGCGGTGGTTTCGGAGCGATCAGCGGCTTCGCGTCATCGTGCTTGTCCGCACAAGCGTAGACCGCGCGTTTGTGCACGATCACTTTCATTTTCGCCGGGACGTATTCCAGTTGCTTACTGGTTTCAAAGCGAATGAATCGCATCGGCTTGCCATCGTGTGGGCACCGTCGCTCTTCTTCCGGTAACTCGTAAAGAACCTCTTCACTTGGAAGGTTGTCCGGGATGATCCGGCGACCACGCCGCTTCTTCCGACGAGCGTTTGGCCTCGCTGGCTCGGACTCTTCCTTCTTGATCGTTTCGAGTTCACCGATCTCAAAGAGAACCAGTTGATCCGGATTGACGCGTTCACGGGTCTTGCCGCGAAGTGCTTGAAGCAACTCTCGGATTTTTGCATCGCTGGATGCAATTGTCTTGCGTTGATCATCAACGGTTGCAGAAAGCTCATCAACGACGGAGGTGAGCTGAGCTGCCTTTCGCTGCGATTGAAGCAACAACCGTTTCAGTTCATTGACATCGTTGGGAAGATCATCCTTGTCCATGCGCGTAGTATGCCACGACGCTCAGAAAAGTTCATCGTCTGGACAAGTTATCGCGGATTATTTGGATGTCGGTATCGCTTTCGGCGTTCCACCGACCGCAAGTCGATTCCGCCGAGCAAGAGCCCCAATTGATCGCCGGTGATCTCCGCTTTCACAGGCCGGTTGTCTTTGTCGATCAAGTCCGTGGGCAACTGAAACGTGCCCTTCTCAAGCCGCTTGTACCAGATCGCCAAGCCATCGCGATCCCAGTAAAGAATCTTCAGCCGGTCACGATTACGATTTCGAAACACGAACAGATGTCCGCTCATCGGATCCTGTTCGATGATGGCAATCGCCATGCCGCAAAGTCCATCGAACGATCGCCGCATGTCCGCAGGTTGGGTGCAGACGAAGACCTTCAGCCCACTTGCCAAACCGATCACGGAGCCCGCTCCAGATCGTCGAGCACCACGAGAACGGAACGAATCGAGTTCCCATCGTTTGGGACACGGATCACGATGCCGTTGGGCAGGTCAATCTCGACGGGCTGCAGTCCGGCGACTGAGACCGGAACAAACTCCGGCACCTGCCCTGCGAGCTTGCTCCGCCACTGGTAAAACGATCCGGTGCCAATGTCGTGCAGTTCACAAAACTCAGTCACCGACAAGTCGCTGTTCTCAAACTCCTCCAGCCAAGCCGCCCACTGCTCCGCCGAAAACCGCTGTCGTCGCATCAGGTCTCCTCCAACGAAACCCGAACCCTAAACCACCCGTCAACATGAAGTTCCTCGGGCGCTTACCTCTGAACTGCCTGAAAGACGAACGCACTGGGGTGTGCTCAACGTCGATTCCACCGTCTTTTTGATTGGCCTCGTGCTGTCGAGCACGCCAAGTGGATGTCACAAGCAGCTCGCTGACGAGCAATAGCTTGAAAGCTGTCGCGACGCGGAATCGAAGGAGACCCTCGTTCATGGAGGCGGGAATTGGTATTTCGACTTTGAAACTGCCCGTCTCTATCGCATGAATTGTGGCGACAAACTCCGAGCGGCTCGTAGTCTCGGGTGGTCAATTGAACGACACTCCCATTCGATGGTGTAGAACTGACCAAGCAGCAGGTCCAAGAAATTGAAATGGCAGTGAATGGTCACACAAACAGGGGACTGTGCCTCTTCCACACCACACTTTCGTTTCGTAAGACGATGGTGACGAATTAGTTGGTAGCATAAGTGCCTATGCGAAAACCCATTCGGCGATGGCGAAATGCTCGCAAATCGCGGGCTCGAAAAAATTTGTGGTAGAGGTTCTCGGATACGCTCTAAGTGTCTGTCTTCTTTGTGATAGCTTCCGTGGTACTCCCGAGGGTTACGCTGCGGACATGGGACCTGCTTTCGGTTGCCGAGCTGATTCAAGATGCTGAGATGCCACCCGAAACCCGAAGTGGGAATAGGATGAGGAACTGGCCCGTTGGGCACAACCGACTTGGCCACCACTCCCCGTCGGCGTCTCTGTTGACGAGAGGGTCGGTCGCCGCGCGATGTGTAAGGTGTTTGAGATTGGCCGGGTGCGAAACATTGATACTTTCGCAGGTTGCGTCCAGTCGACCGTTACTCGTCCACGGAAGGAAGGCCTTCTGCTTCTGTATGGAACAAAGATGGGGCGACACCATCCAATTGCCACCTTTGCTGTTTGATGTCCGACGAAGCGGATGAAGCCTTCAGCGGTTCGGGCATTTCGCTCGTCGTTGGCGTCGCGAAAGGAGTTTCCGTGTTCCAAGGAGCCGTTTCGGGTGAAAGCATCGCTGTGTCGATGGCTTTGGGCATCGCATTGTCTGGCGAGCTAAGCGAATTCGAGATTGGTCGCGTCGATGGCAACCGATCCGAGACTTGTTCGCCTTCGGCGCCGGCGGATTGAGACATCCGGTTGATCACGTAGAGCGCGTCGCGGGTGGTGACTTGGCCATCGCTCGTGGCGTCGTACAAGCGATCAAGCTCGGCCACGCCGTCCTCCATCATTTCAAAACTCATTTGCTGCAGCCGGTTGATGATCAGCAGCGCATCAACCGGTGAAACGGCCCCGTCGAGATTGACGTCCGCTGGCATCACCGGATTGTGCAGACCATAGTTCGCACGAGTGACGATCACACTCAGTTGCGATTGCTCCACTCGGTCATAGCGGATTTCATTGGAACTTCGCTCGACGGGCTGGTAAGCGTCGCTCAATTCCACCGCGAGCGTGCCATCACCGCGAAGCGTATCGTGAATGTGGAGTTGTTCCGCGCCCCGGGTGAGTCGCGCCCGAGGGTAGACGTCATCGATTGAGATCGTGTCGGCCCCGGTCCCGAGGTGCAGGTAGGTGCTGTCACCACGTGTCGCGATATTGACGCTCCACGGCGTCTCGCCTCCCTCAAAACTCACGACTTGCGTGTTGTCTTCGCCACCTGACAAGCGAATTTGGTTGTCCTCGTCATCGGTGAAAAAATGCCTTGCTTGGGGACTCGTCATCTCATCACGAATCCGAAGGGGTTGCCGCTTGGTGATCGAGATTTCGATGCCAGCGGTCATCACCAGCACGTGGTCATCGCGATCGACGTATCGAATCTCCTCTCCGCCATAATTCCGCAAGTGAATCGTACTCTCGGGATTCGGAACGATGCCCAGACGTTTAATGGTTGACTCTCTCAAGCTGCCAATGTCAACGAAGATCTCTGCATCGGAACTGCGGAGGTTGAGCGTTACATCGGAGGTTGGCGTTGAGTAGCTCGTGCTCAAGTTGGTGGTGCCGTTTGCGTCGATGACGAACTGACTCAGGACGTTGAGTTGGTCCGCTGAAGCTGTGACATACCAAGAATCGGGCGTGTTAAAGGTAAGCCAGGACTCGTGAGTATTCTCAAGAGACTGTTGATCGATCAGTGCGAACCGATCAATAAACGTGGTGCTGTACTCGCCAAAACCATTCCAGGCCTCGGGAACTTCCATTGAGAAGAATCCGTCGGTCACGAGAGTCGGAAATCCTTGACGGGCAACCGCTGCAAACGGATGCGAATAGGCCGGTTCAGGGAAAATTCCGCTGACTCGACTGTAGGCGGGCGCGGTCGAAATGGTCTCGGTGTACGGATCGTATCGGCCGACCCCACTTTCGCCGCTCTGTTTGCGGTACAGGATCGAATTTCCTGCGGGGACGGGAGTGGTGTTCGGTGCCAGGTCTGGAAAATCCACGGGCACCGACTCTGATTCCGCCGAGAGGCGATGAACGCGATGAAACCCGTCCGCATCCGCAAGGTCTTGCACGAGCCAATTCTCGCCAAATCGCCCAATGAAGCTGTGCCCCGCGAATGCCCATCCGCGCTCAGCCAAGAAGTCACGGACGCGAGACGGCATCTCGGTCCCCCGAAGCGGACGCGTCGCCGCGCGGCCGTCGGTGAGCCAGATCGTCCCAGGGGCACGGTAACTGCTGGGGTTGCCAAAGAACCGCCGATCGTCCCGCTGGGGAGCCGCCTCGGGCACGTAAAAGTAGAGCAACTCGTTCGACTGGATCGGAGCAAGGAATTTCGCGATCGTCGCGGCCGGAACGCTATCGAGAATTCGGCGCGTGTTTGACGCCAGCCATGTCGTGGTCCCTGTTGCGTAAACGGATTGCGTTTCGGCATCGATCGACCAAACCGAGTAGACCAGTTGGTTGTTCACAACGCCCAAGACATCCGCAACATACGAAGTCGGAGTCGAAGAGTGGATTGGGTCGGTCCAACCCGAGAAGTCGACCAAAAAGATGTCGAAGGCTTCCCCTGTCGGCAACGACGGATCGAGACGTTTGATGGTGACGAAGACGTGTTCTCGATCATCCACCAAATCCAAACGCACAATGTCAAGCGGTTCACGGTATGCCCCCGGGGATCGAAACCGATCCTGATTTGTGAAGATCGCCTCGTTACCGAGTTCCGTTCCATCGGATCGATAAAGTGCGTCGCCATCGAGATGCTGATCGATAAACAGAAAGGATCCGTCGGAAGCCCGTTGCGGTAAACCGTTGATACGAGAGCTATCGATCCAGCGCTGATGAGAAGCGATCCGCAGAAACTCTCCAAGCCTCGGTTCATAGCGATACACTTCCAGACCGGTCGAACTTTCGACCGAGACGAGGACGTCCCCGTGGGGCGTCATCACGAGTTCAGCGTTCCCATTTCCGGGAAGCGTGCGATTCGGGGATGGATAATCCAGACTCCTCGGGAACTGAAAGTACTGTCGCTCGGCGGCAGGGTCCGAGGGGCGAGTAATCCCATAGCCGATCAAGTCTCCGAAGATTCCGGTCTGCGGATCGCCTGGTCCTCGAAAAACTTCCACCGACCGTTCGAGAGTCTCGGGATCCAACGTGAGCACACGGTAGACACCATCTTCATCTGGCAACGACTCGTACAGAATCCGGTCGCCGACCAAGACAGCGTGCCGGTTGTACTCCAGAAACGGCCCTGGCGAAGAAAGATTCCACTGCCCATTTCGCAACCGCCCAACGGAGACGCCTTCGGACGAGCGGAGTCCGGCGAATAGATCCCCGTGAATCGAAAACAGGGGCGCGTCACCAAGCACACGGTAGTCCTCGGGAATCGCCACCTGCTCCCAAGCCAGATCAGCGAGGCTCAACTTCCAGAGTTCGTCAACGAACCGCTCCGTTCGCAACGAAACATAAAGTTCATCTTCGATCAGCGCCGTGTTGACCGAATGCAATGACCGCGCCTCCGGCAATTCGATCGGGCTGTCGTCTCCGGCCTCGTCCATCGTGAGGAGCGTTTCCGTTCGCTGGGACGAGACATTGAGGATTGCGACAACCGTGCGGTCTCCGCTTTGCCAAACGTCTTGCACCGACGCCGGGTTCTCCACCTCCAGTTCCGATCGCAGCTCGATTTCAAGGGCTCGAACTCGGTAGTACCTCGCCAGATAGTCGCGACTGGACCGCTGGGTCGAAGTAACAAAGTGGACATCGCCGTCTTTGACAAAGAATGGTGACCCCTGGCTCGATTCACGAAGCTCCGTGTTCGATTCGTCCTCGTGGAGAAGCAGGTCGGGAGTCAGTTCGAAAAATCGATCCGCATTCGGGTCGTAGTACGCGACTCCATCGGGACCGTGCTGGCTCGTGAATTCGAAGATCAACTCATCGCCAACGACCGTCAGCTCGCTGAAGACGTACCGGGTGTCGCCCCAAATTCGCGTGGTACCCTGCTCGGTTCCATCGGTCCGCCAAAGCTGGTGGCGTCCGACGTCAAAGTAAGCGATCTTCCCGCTCTCGCCCGCGACAAGAGAGCGAATGTCGGAACCCGATTCACCCGTGGTCAAGTCCTTGACCAGATCGGAGCCACGCGTCGGTGAGGAGTTCAGCCAAAGCTCCCGACCGTGCTGTTGGTCGTAACCGAGAAAGAGCACGCCTGCATCGATCGTCGCATATTGGTCTCCGAACAACTCCGTTTCCAACGGGCGAACCCATGGGGATTCGGCTGACAGTGGGACGCGGGTTTCCAATCTTTGGAGTGACAGCTTTCGATGGCTGGGCGAATGCATTGCAAGCAGGGTACTAGGGGCGGTGAAATGAAGCCAATTGTCCGAGCGTGGAACGCTCATCATCATTGCGTGATCGCGATCACCTATCCACTAGGACCCGATAGCGTTCGCATTGTCCGTGCGTTGTCGAATGCCCCATTCCAGTCCGGCTAAGGGCAAAACGAAGCTCGCCCAAGCTGAAATCTGATACGTCAGTTCATGGTCCAGTTCAAACGAACTGAGCCCGATGTTGATCAAACGCAGTGCCACCGCCGAGAGTATCAGGGTGTAACTGCGGAGCATCCAGCGGCGATGTGAGTCGAACGCACGTGCGCGGGCAGCCCGCCATCCGATCCATGTCGCCAACCAAGCCCCCACGGCGATCAACGCAAAACAGATCGCACCCGACAAGCCTCCATAGGCATGCGTCGCCATCACCAGTCCGCCCGGTGCTGCGAAACCCAGCACCGAGATGCCGTAAGCGCGTCCCAGGTAGCGATGAAATGCGGGCCACCGACGTAAAACGGTTTGACTGCACTGAAGTGCACCCAAAAACAGTGCCAACGGGGCGGCGACAATATGGGCAAAAAAGCCGATCCAATATCCGTTACGATAAAAGAACGATCGCTTCCCTAGCAGGAAACCCTGTTCGAAGTCGGGCGGCATGTAGTGTGCGTAGGGTGCGAGGATATGCCATCCGACCCACAAGGAGACGCCAAGCAACGTCCACTTGATCAATCGCAATGCAAGGCTGAGTTCGTTGCTCGCTTGGACAGACGGTCGCTGCGTTTTGGGAAGGCTCATCACTCTAATATGACTCAATCGGACGACGAACGATGACCGAAACCCCGGATCCGTATCGATCTCCTGCCGAAGTCGGAGAAGACACCCAACCAACCCCACGAACGTCAAAGACGTTTTTGCTGGTGGCCGCGATCGGCGGTGCTCTGCTCATCGCCTCAATCGGGCTCGGCTTTACAAGAACAAGCAATCGCGTTGAGGATTTCGGAGAGGGCCGACGCCCCATCGATGACTACGACTGGGAGATCGAAGGCGACGTACTGTCGACTGAAACCGCTGCTTCCGCCGCACCACTCGAACCCTGAGAAGATGAACGTGTCCAACGAAGGTCCCGATCCCTACCGAAGTCCCGCCGAAATAGGCGAAGTGACAGCTGCGGCACCGGCCAAGTCAAAGCTGACACTCATCGTATTTGGTGTCCTGTTTGTGCTCGGCGGATTGGGCCTCGGTGCGGTGCTCACGCTGAAACGCGAGGTACAGGAGTTCGGCGAGATACGAAGAGGCCCACCGATTTCGAAAGACGTCGAGATCAAAGAGGAACTTCCTCCGTCAACAGCACCACTTTCCGACGAAGGCAACTGATATGGAACGTGACAATCCGTATCAGACACCACAGGACACCGACACAACCGCAGCGTCACCTGAGGTCACGAAGAACGCTGTTGCAAAAACCATGTTCTTCATCGCCATCATTGGCGGCGCAGGCCTCTACTACAACATCGCGAGAGATGTTGAGGCGGTGAGCGAAGAGCGGGGCTTGCCTGAGAGCGAAATACCGGCGTCACTACCAAGCGACAAATCGATTGCGGAGCATATCCAGAATTTCGGCGGCGACCGCGGTGGATTTCACATCCTCAAAGAGGATGGCTCGGTCGAATTCCTTACCGACCCGTCTCCCGCCAACACGGGTACCGATTCGGGGGAAACGAAGTCGCCTTACGGGCTTTGGGGTCCGCTCGGCACGGCATAAGATCGCGCCGATTCGTTAGATTCCTCTATGGCGACGACGTGATATTGCTGCCCGGTAGCGATTTTCGCAGGTCGGCAATCGCTTCTTCCCGAAGATCGTTATCTCCAAGCCGAATCGTTTTCAGTTCGGGGTAATCAGCCAAGTGATCGAGCAACGCTTCGGTAATGGACGTGTTGCGAACGTCGAGTACCCGGAGCCCCGGGTTGTTTTCGATCAGGCGTAAAACAACCTCATCTGTCGCGCACTTCGTTGTCGCTAGCTGCAAGACTTCCAGTTTGGTGAGCTCCAATTCCAACAGGACTCGGTCCGTTTTCGCGTTGCTCATTTGAATGAGATGAAACCGCTGAAGTTCGCTTCGCCGGTTGATCGACTCGATGGCTTTGCTCGAAAGCACCGTTTGATTGATCCCATTGAGGTACAGCGACTCGAGCGACGGCCACTCAGGAAGCCCCGCGATCAAATCGTTCGAAAGTTGAGGATCCGCGATCGACAGGAGCCGAATCGGCAAACTTGCCAGACGCGACCAAGGAGCTGTTGGACTGACGGCGCATTGATTGAAGGTGAGGCGTGACAGACTTTGCATGTTGGCGAGTTCGCCGAAGGATTGTTCCGAAAAGCGAGTGCCGCCAAACGTCAGATGTTGAATCGAATCGATCTTCGAAAGGTCCCGCATTGCCGATGGCGAGACGGGGACTCGGTAAACGAACAACTCACGCAAAGCCGGAATATTCGCCTCGAGGAGAATCCGAAAGGAGTCCTCCGAAAGTGCGTGGCGAGGCCGCTTCGAATGATCGATCCGCGTTAGTACTTCGTCGCGGTCATCCCCGATCGTTAGCCGATAGAGCCTACTGAGATGCCCCAGACGCGCGAGGTCGCGGTCGCGAATCGCGCAACCTGAGAGATCGATATCGCGGATCCTTTCGACTGCTTCGGGTATCACGGCCGAGTCGATGGATTTGCCGAAGTTGTCTTTGACCCGACCGCCAACGCTCAACACCCATGCGACGATTTCGCGGTCCGTTAACGTCTCGGCCTCCTCAAGTGAGTCTCCGCGGGCGCGAATCGTGACCCGCAACTTCTCAACGTCTCCCTTGCGGACCACAACACGCTTCGGAGTGAGTTCCAAGTTTAGACTTTCATCCAACAGTTTCGCGTCGTAGCTCCCCTCAGCCACGGTCACGGAAAAACCATTTGTCGTGTCGGCGATTTTTACTTTGCCGTCGTTGCTTAGCTGAATCGCAACGGTTTCTCGATCCACGCCTTCCGCCAACTCGATCGTGATCTCACCGTGGGGTGTGCGGATGGTCGCAATCACAACCGCGGCGATAAATGAAAAAAACAAAACGAAAAAGCCCACGACGCCGACGCGTTTGCGATAGCGACTCCTCGCCGGACGATCAACACTTTGCGCCCACTCCGCCGCGGTCTGCGGTCGTTTGATTGGGTCTTTCTCAAGCAGCCACATCACGCTCCTGCCGAACCCCGCATCGATCCCTTGGTTCAGTTGGACGAGCGGATGCGGACGATCATTGGCGAGCTTGCTCAAAATCGCCATCGGGTGTTCGCCATCGAACGGGAGCCGCCCGGAACCGGCGTAGTAAAGCACCGTGCCGAGGCTGAACAAGTCACTTCGATGATCGACTTGATCACCGCGAGCTTGTTCGGGCGACATAAAGCCGGGTGTTCCCACAAGGGCGCCGTCGGCCGTCAGTTCGTCGCGTTCCACGGGACGCGCGAGACCGAAATCGAGAATACGTGCGGCCCCATTCGGAGACTCGAGAAACAGATTCGAAGGTTTGATATCTCGATGAACGCGATCCAACGCGTGCGCAGCTCCAAGCCCCGCAGCAACCTCGTTTCCCAAGCGGCGCAGTTCCCCTGCAGGCAACGGCCCTGTCCGTCTCAATCGGCGAGATAACGTTTCGCCTTGCATGTATTTCATCACCATTACCGGCACCCCGTTGTATTGGTCGACATGGTAAACGGGCACAACATGGGGATGTTCGATCGTCGCCATCGCCTGGGCTTCGCGCAGAAAACGCTCTCGATAACCGCGACGGTTCATGAGCGAGGGTCGAATGATCTTCAGCGCCACGAGCCGATCGAGCGAAGGATCTTTGGCCAGTAAGACGATGCCCATACCACCCTGCCCCAGCTTGGATAGTACTTCAAAAGGCCCGAAACAGCCGATCGACTCGTCCGTGCGCGGGGGATCGAGAAGCTCTTCCCACTTCTCTTCCGTCGTGGCCGACACCGGTTGAGATTCACTGAGTCGCAACAAGAATTCCGGGACCTGAGCGGTCTCTGGCCAAGGCGTCGCCACATCCATTTCGGTCAGCCTCGCCAGCGTCTGCAGGCAAGTCTCGCATTCGTCGATGTGATCGACGAGCGCCTTTTGATCCGGCGCGGGGCCTTGTGTCACCAACGTTTGCAAAACTGCTTGGGAAGGACACTCAGCCATGTTCGCTACTGGATTCTGCGTCAAGTCGCTCCACTTCCTCGCCAAGCATTCGAATCACCTTTCCTTTCGCGACGTAAACCATCGCAACCTGCAATCCGGTTTGCGCCGCGATTTCTTTCGCGGACAGCTGCGTCGTTTGCCCGAGTTCGAATGCCTGCCACGTGTGCGGGGCCACTCGCTGGCGGACACGTTCGCGCGCGATATCGAGTCGCTCAAGGTCGTAGGCCTCCGCGAGCCGAGTCGCAAAGTCTTCGTGGGCTGGTGAGTTTTGCAACTGCTGCCAAACATCACTATCGCCATTGATCACGGCATCGCGCTGTTTGCGCATGTAGTCCCGAACCGCGTTGCGGGTCACCGTCTTGAGCCAACCACGAAAGCTGCCACGCGTTTGGTCGTATCGAAATTCTTTGAGCTGGTGAAACAACTTGAGCAACATCCCCTGCGTAACGTCTTCTGCGTCCGCTTGCTGCAGTTTCCAGTACAGGCACCACCGGTGAATGATCGGTCCGTATTGGAGCACGAAACGCTGCCACGCCGACGCATCGGCGCCGTCGCGAAGTTCTACCAACAAACTCGCTCGAGTCGTCGAGTCGCTCTCCATGATCGATACGTCTTGGTGGGGCGAAATCTAGCGCGCGAGATAAATGAGTTTCGCGCTAGATTCCTGAATTGTCGTTCGTACCTTCCCACGACTCAAGGCGGAGGCATCGGGAGTTTCTCCCCGAAAGTTCAGCGTTTTCGCCGTCATCAAGCACATTTGCGTAGGCTATGAGCAGGAATCGTACACGGACTTTTCAGCGACGAATTCGCCTTGAATCGCTCGAAAAAAGGCAACTTCTTGCCTCGGACCTCGGCCCGGGCCAAGCAAGTCTCATTGCGCCGATCTCGGTGGATTCCGCGCCAATAGGTGCCCTTTCGATCGAGGGAACCCCCGAGGGTGAGGACACCGCCGAAGCGCAAGAGTCCCGTGTCCTGCCGCCACCGCAACTCGGCTATTCCACGTTGGCGCTTAACTTTGATAACGAATCGTTTTCAATCGCCTATGACGCGACAGCCGACACGCTCGCTGTCTTCGCGGTCGGCGCATTGGATTCCTACTCTTTCTTCGTCACGATCTTTGGGGACGTGGCCACGGAGGAAGGGACCATTGAAGTCGAGCGCACGATTGCCTTGACCACGAACGAGGGATTCGCGGGTGACTTCGAATTCCCGATCGAGGACTTTTCCATCGAGTCCAATTCGCCTGGCACCTACCAACTCACGATCCCCGACTTCCTGAGTACGCGAGAGGGTTCGCGTCTTTTCCGAGCCGCCCAGGAGCTTGGTGCAATCGAAAACATCGGTTTTGCGGCCGCCGACTTTGTCGCCCAGCGCGGCGACGTCGTCGGCACCGAATTCGGAGCCGTACGCAATAGCATCGAACTTCCGATCAGCACGCTGTTCGACCAATTTGTTGAGGCACAACTACCGTCCGCACTGCGTGTCGGTGAGGAGATCACAATCCCGTTTCGTGTCGCCGAAAAGTTTGACACCGTGATCGGCGTCAATTTTCAACTCGGTTTAGATGGACAAGAAGTCTTCGCGGAAGTCGATCGAGAGACGCTACGCGGCGAGGTCACTCTGAGAGTGCCGGATCAACTTCCAGATGGCGACAGCTTCGTTCTCCAAGCTTCGGTCGTCAACGACCAAGCGCTGTCAGCCTCCAATCAGTTGGTCGCGATTATCCCTGGACTGGATGCTCTTGACCCCGATGGGACGTTTCTCGGCGAACAGCGTTTGTTTTCGCTCGACCCGTTTGACCTCGTTTCCATCGACGAGCTCGCGCGGGATGAAGCCAACGCCGTAACCGGGCTCGAGGTACGATTCGGCACCCTACAAGGTCGCTTGGCACCTGAAGCCCGCAACCGCTTCTTTGGCGAAACGACACGTCAGCTTCAAGTGCGAGTCAAGCCTGCGGTCGAGACGCTCCGCGTCGCCGACGCCGTCGAACGCCCCGAGGGATTGTATGACTTTGACGTTCGGGTCGACGAAGAAGGTTTCTTCAGCTTCCACATGGAGCAAGAACTCAACAACCGAGTCGGCACAGGTCTTGATCAGCAACTCCTGTCGCCGCGTTTGACAGCGGACGAGCTGGAATTGGAGTTGCTCGCCCCGACCCGTGAAGTCGTCGATCGGTTGTTTTTCCGACGCGAGGATTTGCTCACCTTGCTCAACGAAGGCTTGCTGCCGACACCGGCTCCGTTCGCGAGACCACTCGATGTCGATCTACGTGTACTGGATGAAACGGTATCGATCGAGGATGGCGGCCGCATCACCACCGACATCGTCATCCACAATAGCGCTCTGATCGGAAAGACATTGCCGGAAGACGCCTTCCTGCGACTCGAGGTCGATTTCGGCGACGGCACCGAGCCACTCGTTCGAAACATCGTTCCAGCGGCCCTTCGCTCGACCGCAAGAACAGACCTCACGCCCGAGTTCTTCGAAGCCCGATCACGTTTGTTCGAAGTCTTGAGTCCCCAAAGTGCCGCTCCCCTGCAGCGCCACGAGTACGCCGAACCGGGTGAATACGAAATCGTCGTGACCGCATCGCTTGGCAGTCAAACAAGCCGAGCGGTCCGAACGGTGACCGTGATCGAAGACTCGGCCGCCGAATTTCGTGTCGACGACCTACAAGTCCTTTCGGACTATGTTCGCCCCGGGGAGTTTCGCACCCTCATCACTGGCGTCTTGGTGAACTTCGAATCAGAAAGTCTGGTTCCGGATCCAAGCTTGCGAATGCAAATCGGGAATGAAAGCGGCGATGCGACCTTTGAGAACATCGATACCGACGGAAGCGAACTGCGTTTTGAAGCCGTCGTCGAAAGCATCAACCTCAGGGACCATTTTGATGTTCTCGACAATTCTCGTCAGACCCAAGAGGTGCAGCTCAGCTTCTTTAGTGACGACCAAGTCGTTCAGCGTCAAGTGCCGCTGACACTGCAAATCCCCGAGATATTCGTCAAAGGGCTCGCCGGATCGAACCTCCACGTCAATGTCGATACCGGGATCCGTGGCGCACACGATTTTGTCTTCGATGTCCGAAACGTGCCGATCGAATTCCTACGCGTCAACGACCAAGGCGAAACGGAACGTTTTCGTGAGACAGTCAACGTCGTCGCCGAAGCAGAGCGGCAAAGTCGAATTGAGGAACTCGATCGAATCGCTCTGGAAACTCACTTCGGTGGCGCCGATCAAGTTCCGGATGACGTGATCCTCCAGGGAATTCCCGATATCAACCAAGCGATTGAGATCTCGGTCTTCCTTCGCAATGACCTGCCCGACGGAACACCAGCGGAGCAGTTGAAGGGGGAATTGGTCGATCGAACCACCGAAGCCATCGAGGTCCTTCGACGCGCCTTTATCGATTTCGTCGGCTTCAGCGCAGGCCCGTCTGATTTGCTGCGTTTGCGTGATGGAGAACTCGCCCTTGCTGAGGGACAGATCTCGCGGAACTTGTTCAACGGTATCCGTGGGTTCAATGGTTTGACGCAAGTCAAGCTTGACTCACCCGATGATGGATTCTCATTCCCAAACTTTTCCAGCAACAACAATGATTCGATCACAACCTCGTTGATCAACGGCTCGCGTAGTGAACTCGCACCTCGGCGTTCGGGTAATCCAATCCTCCGCTTCGAAAGCGACGATCCGTTTTTCGATTTGGAAATTCCCATTGCAGTCGTTGGTTCTTTTCCATTGGCTGTTTTTGATTCCCCGACGATTGACCGCGACTTGTTCTTTCCGGGTCCGCTTTCGAGCGAAGAAGATCGCACCGTCAGCCTCGGGATTGTCCGTGGAGAAATCACAGGCAGTGGTTTTCTGCAAGTGGATCCCGTTCAAGATAAGGTCAGCGAGTTTCGCGAGCAGGGCAAAGTCGTTGTCCGGACCAGCCAGGGACGCGGCGAAACTCGAACGTCCGCCGTTCATCGAATCACCATTGATTGGGGCGACGGCGAGCGAGATGTGATCGACCTTTTCCCGCATGACGGTGAAGAGGGCGAAGACCCATTCTCGTTCCAGGAGGTGAGCCATACGTATTCCGAAGAGGCGTTACGGCGAATGCCCGCGAAGCAACGTTTAGCGGAACTGTTCGCATCGGGCTCCATCACCATCAAGGTGGATGAAATCGATCCCCAAATTGACGACCCGCAAGCTCAGGTGATTCGAGAGGGAAGTTTTCAACGCTTGGAATTCGAGGGTCCAGGCATCATGCCCATCAGCATCGCTGATGAGACGCTCGAACCAGAAATTGACTCGCGTCTCACGGAACAATTGACGAATCAGGACTCGCCACGACAACTCACGCAAGTCCGCAAAGTCGTCGTTGGACGACCACTGGAAAACTTTGCGATCAACACAAGGCTCGCATTCGACGAACGATTCTTCGACATCACACTCGATCTCGGGGACGGTCGCGTGTTTCGGATTCAACGCGAGCAAGCCGACCAAGATGAGGTCTTTGGAATCTTTGTCCGTCCGTTCGCGCGACTGTTTCGAAATGCCGATGCGACGGGTGAACCGGAGCGGATTCGCTTTGACGGGTCCACCATTGAATTTGTCGACTCGCAAACCTTTGAACCACTCGTGCTGTTCGATGAAGTCGGCTCCTACGTCATCACCGCATCGCAACCCGAAGGTTTAATCATCGACGGGAGGATCCTTTCGCCAACGGAGCAACTCATCGGGCGTACCGAAGTGGTTGTCCTGCCCGAAGTCGATGTGGAAATCAATGCCGACGGTTCCATCTTCGGAGTAATCGATGCGCCGATCGCTTCGCGGCGCGACAATGGCCCGACGCTGCTGCGTATCACGCCCATCGATAGTCCGAACGAGGCGGAAGCAATCGAAGTCGATCTGGCGACAAGCAATGGGACCCAACTGAATCGTTCGTTTCCGCGAGAGTTCTTGGTGCCCGGTCGTCGTCTCGCCGCCGAAGTCCTGTTCCATGATCGAGTCGGCGATCAGTTCGTGCCACGCAGGGTGACTCGCGTCATCACGCCGAATCCGAAACAAGAAATCGAGCCGATCGAGATTGCCGCACCGACCGGTGATTTGATCCAGCAGTCGTCACTCGGTGTGACATTCACCCTCTCTGAAGCGACACGACAACGAGCCAATGCAGCCACCAACGACACGCCGTTTCGACTGACCGTCAGCCCTGGCGGCGACGAGTCCGACATCGTTCTGGTTCGTGACGATGACACTCCCGATGCCGCGTTTAGGATTGAAGGCACCGCAGAGACCGTCCTTTACGATCCTGCGACCGGCGTGGTCACGCTGCAAACCGGTTTCTTCGACGGCCAACTCATTCAATACGCGAAGTTTGGTGTCCACACCTTCCGCGTCTTCAGCGAATGCTCCTTCGGAACGCGTGACATTCGCATTGAAGACGTGCTGCCCTCGGTCCTCGCACCGCCCGAGGCGACGATCGATGCCTTCCAAAACCTGCAAGTCGAAGTGGGCGTTAATAGCCTCAATGGCACGAATCTCGTCATCAAAGACGGCGACAAAGAAATTCGACGAGCCGTTGAAGCCGGCAGCCAGCAGGTGGTCGTCGATGTGAACGTCGAAAACTTAACTGACGGCGAGACACAGATCTTTCTCGAGGACAACGACGGTCCGCAGAGTGCGACCGTTGCGATTGACCTCAACATCATCAAACGAGTTATCGCCGTCTCCTCGTCCGTACGGACCGACGAGGCCACGAACCAAGCCTTACTATTTCTTGAGCTGGATGAGCTGACGACGGCACTCTCGGGTCAGCTTCGTGACGGCTCCAACTCGAGTTCGACGCCGCTCGCGGTCACGCTCCGCAATCGATCGACTCAGCGGGAGACGGTCATCACGTTAGAGGTTCTCCAACTGCAAGATGGCCGGGCCGTTATCCGGTCCGGACAGCGCGTGGTCGACCCGGTCGCTGGCATTCCGGTCTCCGTCGAGGGGAACGCAACCATCGACATCGAGGTCGTCGGTATTGACTGCGTGGTGGGATTCGCGGAATCAGACCTTGGCCAAACCGTGAATGTGGTCGAAAACACTCAGGCCATCGCGCAGCCGGAGGGGACAACTACCATCACGGCTGAGCCGCCACTTGGCTTCGAAGGCAACGTGACCTTCGAAGCGGATGGCGAGACCCGAGAAATTCCGGTCGATGCGGATTCCGCGACGATCACGTTTGAGGCGGACACCGCGGCCGGGTCACCCATCGAACTGAGCATCGACGGTGGACCGGCAACCACGACAACGGTCTCACAGAAATCGTCCGAGAACCACTTCACTGTCCCGATCAGACTCACTGATGATGATGCGTCGGAAGATCCAAGTGACCTACTTGCCGTCTTCGATCTCACCAGCGTGCTAAACGCTGACGAGCCGATCGGCGATTCGATTCGGCTGGAAGCAAAGATCGGCGACGACACTTTCACCCTCATCGCGATTCCTGGGCAGGGCGGGTTCAGCTCGATCGTCGTTGAAAACGTTGGGGCTGCGTTCGGAACGGTCATTGAATTGCCATTCCGGCTCGAAGCAAACGCGCAAGTCCAGATCACGATACAAGACCCACACGGCTGTGTCGAAGGACAAGGCGTCTTCACTCGCGGAAACAACGAAGCGATCGGTATTTCGGGAGTCCAAAGAGTGATCGGCGCGATTGCGGACACTGGTCAGGCCGAACCCGCATCGTTGCCCATCGTTTTCGATGGGACCGAGACCGTCACCGTGAAACCCACGGGGGTCGACTTTCAAATCGGGGACTTGCAAATCCCCGATGGCGAAGAAGCCGATGTCCCGGCGGCCGCATTCGATCAACTCGGTGCGGGCACTGTTACGCCGGCAGGAGCAGCGGCAGGCCCCGGCAACGTGCGTGTCGAATTCGTTGATCCGAACGATGCGACGCAAACGCTCGGATTCACGACCGAGGTGTTCTTCGTGGCCGTCGTTGAACCCGACCCGTGCGAAGACCATCCGTTGTTTCCTGTCGGCCGCGTGTTCGGCGGTGACGTCACGGTTTCAGTCGATGCGAACGGCATCTCAATCTCGGGGGACGCGGAGAACAATGGCATCGCGATCTTGGTCGACTCGCGTGGTGTCGTCATTCGCGGTGTCGGCGGCACGACCATCAACGGGAACCTGAATGAATTGGTGGTCTTGCCGGGGGCGACGGAGATCGATCGTGATGTGTTGGCCGAGATGCTCGACGGCGACGACTTTGTCTGTGTCGCGAACTTGACCATCACCGGAGCGGCAGACATCAGCAGCGCATCGGGAGAAGACGTCGTCCTCATCAACGACGTCTTCATTCAAGGCTCCGCGCGGATCTCACTCGGCGATGACAACGACGTCCTTGACCTCACCGGAACTCAAATCGTGGGGGATGCCGTTATCGAAGCCGGTGACGGCGACGACCGGGTGATTGGTTCCGAAAGCGACGACACGATCGATCTTGGCAGCGGCCGCGACGAGGCACATGGTGGTGACGGTGACGATGTGTTCCGAGTCGCTGATTTGGATGGAAAAACGATCGATGGAGGCAATGGCTCCAATCGACTTGAAACGCAGGGAGAAGGCGTCGCAATCGACTTTGAAGCGGCCGCTGACGGGGCTCTCGCCAACATCGACCAAGTGCATCTCGATACGGTGGCTTCCAATTCAATCGTCCTTTCGCCCGAATCGTTAAGGCGTGTGATCGGTGATGACGCCGACCTGATCGTTCGAGCCGATGCCGATGACAACGTTAGCATCGGGTCGGGCTGGAACCAGTTGGCGGTCGAGCAGATTGACGGACTCTTTCATCAAGTCTTCGAACAAGGACTGCTGGCGCTCCGTGTTTCGAGCGGGCGACCGTTCCAAAACGTCTTCCTTCCCACCGATGTCAACGGTGACGACGCCACAAGTCCAATCGACGCGTTGTTGATCATCAATGCACTGCGTTTGACGGACGGGGAGCCGGCTGAACTCGATGACAACCGCTTGACGTCGGATGATGAAGTGATTCGATTCCCTGACGTCAACGGCGATGGACGACTTTCGCTCGTGGATGCGGTCCAGGTCATCAATGAAATCGCACGGCAAAGCAATGGTGCCGAGGGAGAGTCGATTGCTTCTGGCGTTCTGGCTCAACCCAAACGTTTCGACGACGATCGATCGACGGAACTGGGGCCTTCGTCGTTGTTCTAGCGTGCCATTGTCCCGTCTGCGCCCGCAGGCCACTGTTTCCTCTGTTTTAGCACGCTAACGACTTTTCCGGCGAACAGACGGGGTCGTTTCGAACCACTCAGCGCACTCGGCGTAGAATCCTCGCACGGGAGGAACGCTATGAGGCGACATCAAATTCCACACGCAATGCGTGTAGCGCCACCACTACCGACACATGACGTGGCATTACCGGTTCGCGAGCGGCACGCACTGCTTATCAATCCGTTCTATCCCAAGGACCCGCACGCCAGTTTCGGCAAGCATGTGCTCACTCCAACACTCGCTCTCACATCCGTTGCGGGGGCAACGCCGGAACATTGGACCGTCGAGTACTGGGACGAAAACCTGCTGCAAGGTCCGCCTCCGCACGACCCGTTACCTCAAGTGGTCGGCATTACCGTTCACCTGACGTTTGCCGATCGAGCCTTCGAATTGGCAAAATGGTTTCGTGACCGCGGCACGCTCGTCGTGCTCGGAGGATTGCACGTGATCTCGTGTCCCGAAGAGTGCGCGCCGCACGCCGACGTCCTCGCGATCGGTGACGGTGTGCAACTTTGGGGTGACATCCTCAGAGATGTCGGACGTGGCGCACTCCAAAAGGAGTATCGGTCGGGCTTCAAGAAACCGTACCGCGAGGACCCGCCGCCGAGACGTGATCTAATCCCTCGTGACGGCTTCTTGACTTCCACCAGCCTGATCGCAACTCGAGGCTGCCACAACCGTTGCGGGTTTTGCTACCTGTCGACGAAGGGCTTGCACATGCCCTACATGATGCGAGACCCCGAGCAGATCGCCGATGAGTTCATGGCGGACGGCCAGCCCTATGCTGTCTTCACAGACAACAATCTTGGTTCCAAACCCGAATACTTGCGTGAACTCTGTCTCGCCCTGAAGCCGCTCGAACGCATCTGGAGTGCGGCGGTGTCAATCGATATCACCAACGACCCATCGCTTGTTCGCGAGATGGCACTGGCGGGCTGCACCGGAGTGTTCATCGGTTTCGAGTCCTTGAACGACTCGAATATCACCGACGCGAAAAAGAAGAGCCCGTCCACGGAAGACTACGCCCGCCGAGTTCGATTGCTGCACGACAACGGGATCCAAGTCAACGGAAGTTTTGTGCTTGGATTCGACCACGACGGCCCCGACGTCTTTGACCGCACGATGGATTGGGTCGAAGAGAACAGGCTGGAGTGCGCGACGTTCCACATCATGACGCCGTACCCTGGCACACCACTCTTTCGACAAATGGAAACCGAAGGTCGCCTCCTGCATCGCGACTGGAGCAAGTACGACACCGCGCATGTGGTGTTTCAGCCCAATCGAATGAGCGTCGAGGAGTTGGAGGCCGGTTACGAACGCTGCTATCAGCGGATCTTCTCACACGCTTCCATCTGGCGACGTCGCCCCGAAGACTGGCGCAGCGTCGCGCCGTACTTGGCCATGTCCTACTTGTACAAGCGATCAAACCTATTCTGGCATCAACTGATCCGTCACCGACTGACCCACGCCGTCTGGCGACCGTTGGTCGAAATCACACGACGCCGACATGTTCAGTTTCGAGCGAGACTCGCGACGCAAACAGGCCAACCACTCCGCGCACCATCCGTCGTTTCTGCGGGAGTCTGATCACTCCGCTGCAATGATCTCCTCGACAGCCTGACGCAGTGATTTGAACGACCTTCGATCAGGTTTCGCAAACCCGGTCAGGTCGAACGCGTCCAATTCCTTTCGAGTGGTCTGGGCCATCTCAACAGCCTCCGCTCTTCGCCCCACAATCTCCAAAATTTGTGCCGAATGGACCTGGCTCGTAAAGATGTCGAGCACCCAAAAGTCGGGAGTCTCTTGATCGGCCTGGGCCAATTGCTGCAACTCGTTTCGATCCTGTCGCGCAAGCTGAACGAACCACTCCGAGTGTTCACGAATCAAGTCGGGGCTCTCCTCGATGATTGTCTCCATCAAGCTGGCGACTTCATCGTGGATGTACTCTCGTCGCCAGCGAAACTCGTCTCGATCCGAGGCTTCCTGAAGTTCAATCCAATCAATCGCGGATTGAAAGAGCTCGATGAACCGGGCTTGCTCGCCTCGAGCGTAGGCGACCCAGGAGCGTTCCAACTGGCAGTCAAATCGGAGGAGTACCAAACGATTCGCGGCTCTCTCATCCGAGTCGCGACGCTTCTGCTGACGGATGACAAAACGCTCGAACTGATCCCAAACATCGTTCGCCAAACCGAATTGCTCCGTCGCGACGGCGTCATCACTGAGTGAAATGCAGAGTGCGAGAACTTCGTTTAGCGAATCCGGTCCGTCGTCCGAGTTGAGTTCAGGTTCCCAAGTACCGAGTCCCGATCCCAGACTCTCAAAGCCAGCTTGCGTTCCTTCGACGTGAAAACGTTCGGTCGCATCATCGATCCAGGCGTCGGCGTTCAAGGTCAGCGTTGCCGCAAGTGCGATGATCGACGGTGGGACTTCCGTTGTGATCCGCATCTGCAAGTTTTGGACGTCGCCGTCCCGAGACTCATAGTCGGCGATCATCTGCAATCCGCGCAGCGCGTGAAGTTTCTCCAACCAGACGGCATCACTTCGTTGGCCACGTTCGAGCAGTGTCTCCGTCTCTGAAAGAGCCTCGCCAAAGTACGCGCGGGCCTGATCATCGCGATCCAAGCGGAAAAGCACTTGCGCAAGACGATTCTTCGATGCGGCGGAGCTTTCATCGAGAGTTGCGTCACCCATCTCAGCGACTTTTCGCATGCCTTCGATGGCAACCATAAGCAGGCTCTCTTGAGCCTCGTCCAAGTCGACTTCATCCGCATCCAGAATCTCGTTCACGTCAAAAACGAGACGCCGCAATGATTCCTGCAGTTGATCGCGTCCGCGCGCCGCGAGTGCCTCGTTTCGCTGAGCGGCGAGTGAACTCGAACGCAATTGAACGGCGACGATTGTGGATCCGACAGCGAGCGTCAGCAGCAGTGCGGCGGTCACGAAGAGCGAAGCGGCCAACATCGC